>DATIBX010000846.1:0-5393 GCA_035457105.1 Pyrinomonadaceae bacterium | reverse complement strand
AATCAGCGTCCGTTTTATAAGGCAATGGGGAGAGGAGACGAGGCTCAACCCGAACTCGAGCGGTATCAAGTGGGAGAAGAGTTGTGCCGCCGCTGGCGTTCATCAAGTGACCAGCGGTCGAGATAACGGCTGATCGAGCATCGGTCGTTAAGGCCACTCTAATAGTGGGCTCGGGACCGTTTATCGTGGTTAGGTTAATGTTGCTCAATGGCGAAGCAGCGGTAGCTGGTTGAGGCCATTCGCCCTGAGTTCTGCGTGGTCTGGTTTCTTCTCGAGTTGGTTGTTGAGCAAATGCGAACGGGAAGGCAAGCGCCTGGGCTAATAGGAAAACGGCGACTCTCCTTGCGAGGGAACTGAGCATATTTCCGGAATCCTTCGCGGTTTCTTGGTCTCAGGGAGGGCTTACCGCGGGGTGATATTACTACAGAACGAACCTTTTTGCGGGGGAATTTGAGAAGTTGGAAAAGGATAGATTTATTCGCCATTGATCATTGGCGAAATCATGGTCCATTTATTATCTGTCACTTGGGCTAATCCAAATAACAACGTGGATTCAATTTAGAAGTGCAACACAGGGTCCTGAGCGCCGAAGGCGCAGTAGAGGGTAGCCAGGGGTGTAGCGCAGCGGAACCCCTGGGTCAGTGGTTCAAGAGTCTGAGCACTGAAGGTGCGGCAGACTTTTGACTGTATTTTGACTGTATTAAGGTGCATTCTGTCGCTCTTTCAGAGCTCCGTAAAGACTCTTTGTTTTCCCAGGGGTTCCGCTGCGCTACACCCCTGGCTACCTTCTACAGCGCTTTCAGCGCTCAGGATCTGGTGTTGCACCTTCTAAATTGAATCCACGAATAAGCAATTTTTGCTCCGATCCCTCACAAAATCGAGAATTTGCTTACCCTCTCGACAGAATTTAACCCACCAACGCCAATCAAGCATCTTCCCACGAGCCCTTATACTATGGTATAGACGGATCAACCCCCGTAAGAACATTGCGTCGGTCCCAGCTTTCATAGCCGATCAAGGAGGAGGTTAAGTCCTCTTGCGGAATGCTATTTCCCGACGGAT
This sequence comes from Pyrinomonadaceae bacterium, assembly GCA_035457105.1. Classification (GTDB taxonomy): domain Bacteria; phylum Acidobacteriota; class Blastocatellia; order Pyrinomonadales; family Pyrinomonadaceae; genus PSRF01. Next base: position 4,331 of record DATIBX010000846.1, on the reverse strand, counting down.
TGTATTCCCAATCGCTATTTCGCTTGTGTTGTCGGCGCTGGTCTTAAGCTGTTTACCAAAGCCACCGTCAGAAACGGGTGATGTGTCGATCACCCTCTATGGTTTCTCGATCATGAAAGAATCGCTTGAGAAAGCGATCTTTCCAGGTTTTGCGGCCAAGTGGAAAAGTGAACATGGACAGGAAGTCAGGTTCACTTCGTCTTTCGCTGGTTCGGAAACGGTCACGAATCAGATTCTTCGTGGCGCACCAGCGGATGTGGCGATTCTGTCTATCGAGCGTGATGCCCAGAGGTTGAAAGACAGCGGCTTTGTAACAACGGACTGGCACACCTTTCCTAGTGAGGGGATCGTCAATAAAACGCCTTTTGTGATCTTAGTTCGTGCCGGAAATCCAAAAGGGATCAAGGACTTTCCAGATCTTGGTAAACCGGGTGTCAGGCTGATTCATCCTGATCCTATCAGTTCAGGCGGTGCACAATGGTCCATACTTGCCCTTTATGGGTCGGAACTGATCAAATCTGAGAAACAATCGTCGGAGCAAGACAAGCCACGCGCGCTCCATACACTGCAAGCTATTTGGAAGAATGTTATTTCAACTCCCGGGTCCGCTCGTGAGGCTCGTACGACTTTCGAACTTGGTAACGGAGATGCACTCGTTACTTATGAGCTCGAAGCTTTATTGATGAAGGAAGCGAAGGCACCGATTGAAGTGATCACGCCCCAGGCAACGATCTTTAGTGAACATCCTGTGGTGATCATCGATAAATCCGTCGCTGCAAATAAAAGACCCATCGTCGACGCCTTCATTCAATATCTGTGGAGTGACGAAGCACAACAGGCGTTCGTGAAGTTTCATTTTTACTCAGTCACAAACAATTCGTTCAACGACGCTAATAAGGAGTTTGGACATATCGAGATGCCATTCACCATCGAATACTTTGGCGGTTGGGCACACGCTTATCCCGATATCATTGAAAAGATTTTTCGCGACCAGGTGCAGCGTTCCAAGTAGATGAGTACAGTTGCTTCAACGATGCGTCACGTACGCGGGTTTGACGTGGCCCGCCCGCTCAGTATCGGCATCCTCGTGTTGATGATGCTGCCGTTGGTATTTTTGCCCTTACTCTCAATTTTTATTTTTGGCACAAGTAACGGCCTCGACAAATTCTGGGCTGCGCTCAGTGCCCCGGAAGCAATATTTGCGTTGAAGCTGTCGATGGCCACCAGCTTCTGGGCCACCCTCTTCAACGTGGTATTTGGCCTTTTCGCTGCGTACGTTTTGTCGCGCTACAACTTCTGGGGCCGTAACGCGCTGATCGTCACAATTTCTCTACCTACCGCGATACCCACCGCCGTCGCCGGTTTTGCCTTGCTGCTGTTGTGGGGACCTTACGGCACGCTTGGCCGTTTCCTTGCGCCGCAGGGTGTGCAACTGATGTTCACCGCCGGGGCGATCATTCTTGCTAACATCTTTGTGACTTTTCCGCTCGCCTTCGGAGTCATCAAGCCAGTCTTCGACACGATGAACCGATCTTTGGAAGAGGCTTCGGCGACCATCGGCGCAACACGCTGGCAAACCTTTTGGCATGTCACGCTGCCGTCGCTACGCGGCGCAATTGTTTCCGGGGCGTTGTTGACTTTTGCGCGTGCAGTTGGAGAATTTGGCTCAACCATTCTCGTTTCGGGAAACCTTGCGGGTCGAACACAGACCGCCCCACTTTACATCTTTGCGAAATTCAACGAGGGACAGATCGAGGCTGCAAATGCTATTGCCATCGTTCTGGCACTCTTTTCTTTTTTAATTTTTAGCGTGCTATTTTTTGCTAGAGATTGGCTTGACGTAGACTGAGGCATCACTCTTGAGAGCGAAGGAAAAGCTGATCGAAGACCTGGGAGAAAAACAGCCACGCCCAAGCGCGGTGCAGAGTGCTGCGAGTGTGGTAGGCGTCAGCAAGCGCTTTGGTAAAACGAGCATTCTTGAGAACATCAGTTTTGATGTTGCTGAAGGCGAAGCGCTGGTTTTACTCGGCGCTTCTGGCAGCGGTAAGACGACGATCCTGAGAATCATTGCCGGGTTGGAACAACCTTACACCGGAAAAGTAATTCTGCACGGCAAGGATGTGACTGAATTGCCAGCCAGGGAACGAGGTGTTGGGGTCATTTTTCAGTCGTACGCTTTGTTTCCCAAGATGACGGTCGAAAAGAACATTGGTTACGGTCTGCGCATCAGATACAGGAAACGCAAAGAGATCAAACAAACCGTCAACGAGTTGTTGTCTCTGGTCCAACTCGAAGATCATCGCAAAAAATACCCCTCGCAACTCTCGGGAGGGCAACAACAACGCGTCGCAATTGCGCGGACACTTGCCTATAAACCAGAAGTGCTCTTGTTCGATGAACCCTTCGGAGCGCTTGATACGCAAACTCGTCACCACCTTCGTCGTGAAATCAGGGCGCTTTTAAGAAAGGTAAATGTCCCAGCGATCTTCATCACCCATGATCAAGAGGAAGCGCTGGAGTTGGGCGATCGTGTGGCGGTTATCAATAAAGGTCACATCGAACAGATTGGTACTCCGTTCGAAATCTATAACAAACCGGCAACGGAATACGTCGCTACCTTCCTCGGCGCCGCTAACATTCTCGATGCAATAGTCCGAAACGGCTTGATTGAGATCGGTTCCGCAAAACTGCAAGGCAGGTTGGATCCGAATAAGTTTCGAGATGGAGAGAATGTGCGCGTTGTTTTTCGTCCCGAAGATGTGAGCTTAAGTAAGAGCGACTTTCCCCCTCCTGGTAACGTGCGGATCGCCACAGCGCGTGTGGCCGAGATTACTTTCGTAGGCGCGTACGAAAGGCTTCGGCTTTTGTTCGACCGACCGGAAGATACGGTCAGTGAAGACGATGCGTATTATCTGACCACCGAAGTGCCGGAAAGGGCGAAGGCGGCATCGATCATAGCCACTAGACCAAAACCCGAGGCGAGCGCCACGAAACTACAGATAGGTGATCGGGTGGTGATTGGTCTGAACTCCTTTACCGTGTTACCGGTATCCCCTCAAAAACGCGACACAAAAGAACATTCCTGATCGTGCAGATCGGCTGCCTTTCGCCGTCGGTTGCTGGTTCTCGACCTATGGGTTTATTCAAGAGAGCAATTACGGATGGGACCCTCTTAACCTTCACAGTTTTTCTGGTGGTAAGTGCTGTCAATGCTCAGCTTATTTCTCGCTCAGACACCCAGCAGTGGACCGATGTCCAGTTTGCGGTGCCGCTCTCGAAGTCGATCGATTTTAACTTTGGCGGTACTCTGAGACTCGGCCGCGATTTCGAACGACCGGTCGACGAGCGAATCGGATTCGGTGCGACCTTCAAATTCGGAGACCATTTATCAGTGACTCCCAACTACCAGTACATTGGAATGCAACCTTTTCGCGGCCGGCGCGTGTGGGAAAATCGCCTGTCGCTACCAATCAATGTGCGGTTTGACCTGGGAAAGTTTCGGTTAAGTGATCGAAATCTCTTTGAGCGTCGTATCCGACATCCGGGAATTAATGCAACCCGGTATCGAAATAGAATTCAACTTGAACACCCGATTGGACCACCGAAGATAAAGTTGTCGATCTATGTGTCAGAGGAGGTCTTCTACGACTGGAGTTTTAACGCGTGGGTGCGAAACCGTGCGGCGGTTGGTGTAACGAAGGTTTTCAATAAAGCCTGGACTCAGGATTTTTATTACTTACGTCAAAACGACTCGCACAGTATTCCCGGCGACCTTCACGTGATCGGCACCACCTTGAGATTAAGACTCTAGGATCATCCGCAGATTTCGCCGATTCCACGGCAGCGGAGTCGTAGCCAGAAAGAACAACAGTAAACAGAACCCAACACCGAAGGGGTTCGCCAATTCCAGTCCAGGACCGGGTTTCCCGTGCGTGGCAGCCCGTCACAGGGGGTGGCGGTGAGCTTTTGGTAACCCTTTAACAAAGAGTTCTTGTATCCCTTTAAACCCTGCAGTTGTTCGGTAACGCAGACAAACCTTTTCGGTTTGAATGAATTCGTGGGATTTGGTGGATCGGCAATTACATCCCCTGGAAGAACAATCCACGAAACAACACGAATTAACATCAACGAAGCCGACGCAACTCCTTCAGCAACAAACGTGCGAGGCCCGCTTCCTCAATGATAAGAAGTTGTTCCTTACCCAGCCTCTGGTTGGTGAATCTGCGAAATCGGTGAAATCTGTGGATAGCTTTACCCGAGTGCGTGGGCGGCGATGCTATGGAATTCTCGGCGGACAGCGTTGATGTTGGCGAAAGGTAGTGCACGGTTGT
>DATIBX010000845.1:0-3481 GCA_035457105.1 Pyrinomonadaceae bacterium | reverse complement strand
AGCGCGTCTATTTCCGATTCCTTCAAACCGAGAATCAGTAAATGACGACGAGCGGACGTGAGCGCCGCATTCGTCCCGGCAATGTTGCTTGCTGCGGAGGCCTTCGCCAACTCAAGGTCATGCTCGGCTGCTTCAAGATTTTTTCCGGCGGTGATTGTTTTCTCATAAAGCATCTTCGTGCGGTCATAGGTGGCCTGGGCGAACTTCACCTCGGCTGACGAACTGCGCCGCGCATTGTCATAGTCGGCGAGAGCTTTGAGATAATCCGCCTCGGCTTGATCAATGTCCGCGGATTCAAGGTCGGCCAGCTTCTGCCCTTTCCGTACATTGCTGCCTTGACCAGCGTAAAGATGAACGAGCCGGCCTTCATGGACGGGACCTATGTTTGCCATGCGGTCCTCGGGCACCAGGATCTTACCGGTCGCAAGTATCGTCCCGGCTATTGCTTGTGGGTTTACTATTTCCATCTCTATTGCCTGGCTCTGCGCTGACTGGGATGGCGACGCGTTCGGCGGTGGACCAGAGGAATTAGCGGGCGCTTTAGCAACACTATTGCAGCCGTGAGATACCATCACCGCGAGCAAGAGCGAAAACAAAAGTGCAGCCTTAACTTTTTTACGTTTGAACATAATTGAGCGTCCTTTCGGGCAACCTCATCGAGGGCACTTACTTTTGCAAAGGGGTTGCTGTCGCTAGCTCCAGGTCAAGTAGCGACGACTCGTAGTCAAAAAGCGTTTGATAAAAACCGGCCAACGTTTCGCGCCGCGTGCGGATCGCATCCAACAGTTCAAGCGTCGAGCTTTCTCCGGCCTTCAAGGAAAATTCGGTCAGCTTTTGAATGTCATCAACTTTGGTGAGAACGCCAGCCCGATACAGCTCGACTCTCCGCTTCTGAATCTCGAAAGAGATTAGTGCCTTGTCCACCTCGCTAAGCACTTGATTCGCAATCTGCTGTTGCTGGTTCTGTGCTTTCATTCGGTCAATGAGTGCTTTGGCGCGCTCGCCTTGATTACGATCGTGAACCGGTAGCGGAATAGTCACGCCAACGTTGTAGGTGTTGCCGCCCTGTCGCACTTGTTCAATGCCCGCTCCCAGGGTGATGTCTGGTATGCGCTGAGCATCTTGCAAACGAATGGAGGCGTTGGCAGCGCGCTCTCTCAGTTCTGCGGCCTTCAAATCAGGTCGAGCAGCAAGCGCTTTGTCGCGCAGGTCGGCGAGCGAGAACACATAAGGCTGTGGATCAAGTGTCCCGGTGGCCTCAATATTCATAGTTCGATAATCTCCGCCTAGAGTGAATCGCAAGTCGCGCAGAGCGACCTCGTAATCCCGTTCAGAGTTGGCTACGTCAGTATCAAACTTGAATTTTTCAATTTCGAGCCGCTGCAGATCGAGGCCTGAAATCTCGCCCAGTTTGAAAACCTCAGTCGTGTGATTGACGATTTCTTGAAATGTCTTCTGGTTCTCTTGTGCGAGCTTGAGCAGCGACTCAGCCAGGAGCACCGCGTAGAATTTCTTCTTAAGATCGTTGCTCAATTGCCACGCGACTACTTGAAACTCGGCCCGGGCCACTTCGGAAGCTGCGGTGGCGGCATCGATTCGCTTCTGTCTCTTTCCCCCCAGTTCCAATGTCTGCGAGATGCCATAGTCAAAGGTCTGCGGGTTGACAACACTTGAGGTAAAGTCGAGAGGGATATCCGAAAAGCCCACGACAATCTCGGGGTTGGGGCGGAGGCGAGCGGTAAGCTTTTCTGCATCAGCCGTATCAATATCGTAGCGGGCTGCCACCAACTCAAGATTCTGCTTTAGGAAAATCGATACGGCATCAGAGATCGTGATTGATAATTTCCCTCCAGGCAGGGGCGTTGGCTGTTGCGATTGGCCCATCGCAGCGATGTTGGTATTGATGCTTTGCGAACGGCCGGACGACTGTTCCTGCGCGAGAATGGGTTGAACAGTCAGTGAGAATAAGAGCAGCGCTGCGAGGAAAAGCGCGCGCGGCGTCATTCGCGGGTCGCAGCTTCTAAGCAATAAGCAGCCTTCGCGTCGCTTGTGTTCACGAAAGCAAGGCTGATTGCCCACCTGATCGTTGGGATGCTGATCCATCCTGTCACCTCATATCCTCAGTTTGTCGAATTGTTATTGCGCGGCGCGAAACCCGCCCGCTTGTAGGCCGGTTACTGGCCTGAGGGCCAGTCCGGCGACAAATTGACCGTGTTGTTAGGTGGTTCGGGCGAGCCCTGCAAATGGGCTAGCTACCGACTTAGGCTTGGACCAGGGGTGGCGCGCGACCCGATCGCGGTGTGGTTGAAGTCGACGGACAAAAGGTTGTCAGCGTAGAGACAACTGGAAGTAATCCGGAAGATGCAGGTGCGGAATGAGGAGACTGGACAAGGCCGTTGAAGAGTTCTTGTTGGAACTGGCACATCGGGCACTCGATTCCACTGGAGTAACCCCAGTGGGACGAGTGTGATCCACCTGCGTCACTAACGGCACTAAAGTTTGTGGGGATCTGCGAAACATGGCCGTGGCTATGTACTAGATCTACCGTGGCCCCGTAAGCGATTATGACGAGTAAAAAGTAGCCAAGGACGCGACGATTATTCGTGCGGCGAAAACCAGGTACGTCTGGAAGGATGCTAACCAACGTTCTCATTCTTTACAGAGCGTGTGGACTCGAACTAACGATCAGGTCGCGCAGCTCATTTGGGACCATCGAGGGGTTGCAGCGAGAGTATAGAGAAGCAAGTATCAAGTTTCAATCAACTGTCGTAGCTGAATCGCCTATTGGGACCACTTATTGCTTTCTGACCGGCTAATTCTATGCGTTTGTACGCGGTGAGGTTTCGTAATCCTTGACAGAGCAACCTCGGCAAGCGTAGATTTCCCGACACAGTTTCAGAGACCTTTCGTCACGTGCGACTCACCTCGTAAATCCACGTCCACGACAAGTTCTGCCACTGAGTAGTTGAAGGAGGCCGAAGGGCTTCGCTTGCAATCACTGCAGGTCGGTCTTCACGCAGAACACTGAAAAGGCTGAATTCTCCCGAGCTTGCAGCCAAGCTCGCCAAAGTCAGTCTCAAGATCATTAACACTTAGTGCAATAACTATCAATCGCGCTCCATGAGTTATTTCGCGCCCTTTCGTAATGAGCCCGACAAAGTCTGAGAGCCTCGCCGCTCACAACATTTTGCTCCTGCTTGGATGTCCTTTGATGCAGTAGACGATATCTGCCACGTTGGTTTTCCCCCATAGCTACTTGTTCGCTGTAACTAATATGTGCCGAGATGAAATCGCAAACGGTTTTACTGGTTGATCGAGGGGTCAACGGCAACAGCATAAGAGCGACGCTTCAGAACATTCTCGAGCCTGATTTCAGGCTAGAAGTTCTGAGTCAAACTGCGACGCCTGAACAGCCTCTAGTTGAATTTGTGGATGAACTCAAGAGATTGCTTCAGCGAATCGACGCGGCTCTGGTGCTTCT
>DATIBX010000844.1:0-4098 GCA_035457105.1 Pyrinomonadaceae bacterium | reverse complement strand
TGGGGGGCGAGTTCGGTCAGTGGCGTGAATGGACCGAGACTCAGAGTCTCGATTGGCACTTACTGGAAAATCCACTTCATGATGGTATGAAAGTCTTGTTGCGAGACTTGAACAAGACCTACGTCGTGAGACCACCTCTTTGGGAGGTCGACGGTAAGTCGGAGGGTTTTGAGTGGCTGGATGTTAATAATGCCAGCGAGAATATAGTTGCTTTTGTGCGCAAGTCACCAGCCGGTAAAGACCTGGTTTGCGTCGGTAACTTTTCGGCGTTGGACAAACATGGCTACCGGCTCGTGGTGCCTGCTGAGGGCGAGTACAAGTTAGTAATCAATTCCGATCATGCCATTTATGGCGGCAGCGGACAGGCAGTGGCTCAGGCAATCAACGGCGAGCCCGGTCAGCACGGCCGGGCGTTCGCGACACTGGACCTACCCGCCCTCACCACACTTTGGTTTGAAGCCTCGTAGTCACGTGGTGGAAACCACCGACTTCACAGACTGTGTGTTCAACCTTCTCATTCTCCCCAAGCTTCAGCTTGGGGCTAGCGCGCACAGTCCGAATCTCGCCAACCGTTTTAACGGTTTGTGAAATTGCATCAATGCTTAGGATTTGTGAGTTCAAGATAAACCGTTGAAACGGTTGACCGCTTCTGACACCTGTCTCTTAACCCCAAGCTGAAGCTTGGGGAGAATGAGAAGGTTGAGTTTTCACACAGTCTATGAAGGAGGTGGTATCCCGATGTTTACTCAGTCTCTGCTGTTGGTGGAATTGGGAACGCTCAAGTAAGCTTCCTTCAATGACAAACTGGAGTGACATCCGACGACTGTTTCCGGTTACAGATGATTCCACTTATCTAAATACTGCCGCGGCTGGACCACTCGCTCGGTCAACAATGGCCGCTGCGTCTCTCTATTACGAGCAGATGATGCAGGATGGAGATGTTCACTGGGACTCGTGGTTGGAAAAGCGAGAAGAGGTTAGAGCCAGGGTAGCCAGTTTCATCAACGCTGAACCAGATGAGATTGGGTTTACCACCAACACTTCAAGCGGAATGAACTTGATCATCGATGCCCTCGAGGATCAAGGTGAGGTAATTTCCAATGAACTCGAATTCCCGGTGACGATTATTCCCTGGATGCATCGCAAGATCCCGGTGCATATCGTCAAGGCGGTTGGAGGTGTGATTCGGCTGGAGGACACTTTGCGTGCGATGAATTCAAAAACTGGAGTGCTGTCGCACAGCTATGTTCAGTACTCAAATGGTTTTCGCACGAACCTCGATGACCTCGGCAACAACAAAGGCCGTCACTGGTTGGTAGTCAACGCCAGCCAGGCTGCCGGAGTCCTGCAAATCGATGTAAAGCGAATGCGGATTGATGCGTTGTGTGCAACTGGTCATAAATGGATGCTATCTGGATACGGTTCCGGGTTTGTGTACATCAGTCGCGAGCTTCAATCTCGTACGCGCCCCAGATCTATTGGTTGGCTAAGCGTCCAAAATCCGTATGGCAACGTCAATAACGAGGTGCACTTGCGATCTGACATGTCTGCTCGCGCTGAGATGGGATGCCCGCATTTCGCCGGCATTTTCGCCCTGGGTGCTTCAATCGAGTTAATGCAGACTATTGGACTCAGCGCGGTCGAAGAAAGATCGTTACAGTTGAACAGGTTATTGACTGATAGCTTGTCTGAGGCTGGTTGGAGTGTGTTGTCGCCTCTGGCCGATGAAAGTTTTCGGTCTGCCGAGACTCTGGTTCAAGCGAGCGAGCCCTCGCAGTTGGTCCAACGGTTAGCTCGGAAAAGAATTCTGGTAACTGAAAAACCAGAGGGCATTCGCGTTGCTACTGACTTTTTCAACGATGAATCTGACGTCGAAAATCTGATCCGTTCCTTAAGGAATGTCACCAACTAGCATAGTTGGGAAGTATCCCAATCTGAATTTTCTCTGTGCAACCTTTGTGTTCTTCGTGTCTCTGTGGTGGGTAAAATATGGAGAAAGACACCACCATAGAGACACAGAGAACACAAGGTTGCACAGAGTAAACTAAAGTAAGACTACTTCTTTCTACTTTTTGGCTTACTTGCCACACTCTTTGCTTTCTTTGCTCCGGCAGTCGGGGTAGGGCTCGCAAAGGTTTTTTTCGCCAGGGTAACAAACTTCTGCATTATCGGAGATTCATACCCACCGCTGAGTTGTGCGATACCCAGTTCCCAGTTTATCTCTGCTCCTTCGATCCACCATCGCACCAATTTTCCTTTTTCCACTTCGTCCTGGGCCGATCGCAAGGGCACAATGCCCACCCCCATATCCTCTTCCACCATCCGTCTAATAGCCTGTTGCCGACTTAGCTCCATTGCTACTCGCAGTGTTACACCAGCCTGGGCGAAGAATTGATCGATCAACCTCCTGGTGTTTCCGCCACGCTCGCCGAGAATCAATTTTTCTCCAGCGAGTGTATAAGCGCTAATGGTTTTTTGCTTTGCCAGTCGATGTCGAGGCGAGGCGATGGCCACCAACTGGTCCTCACTGAGCCTTTCGGTCTTAATGCCGCGCACATCGACAGGGAGTGAGACGAAGGCGATATCTAACTCACCTGCGACTATCTGTTCCACCAGGGCCTCACTGGTCCCGGAGGTGACCGAAATGTCGGCTGCCGGATGTTGGGCTCGCACGTCACGCAGGATGGCTGGTAGTTGATCGGTAAGGACCATCGCCGAGGCGCTGCCAATTCTCAGCCGGCCTCTTTCAGCGCCAGCCAGTTCCGCAATTTCGTCGAGCGCGGCGTCATGTTCACGTAAAATATGTCTGGCGCGACGCAAAAGATGCTCGCCAGCTTCGGTGAGAATGACGTGACGGGGAGCCCTGACAAAGACTTTTGCTCCAATTTCTGACTCAAGTTGGCGAATCTGCATACTTATTGCGGCCTGGGTCACATGCACCCGCAAAGCGCCAGCAGTAAAGGTTCCAGACTCGGCTATGGCAACAAAGGCGCGCAGCTGTCGAATTTCCACGGGAGTCTCCAGATATCAAGCAGGGTTATCGGAATAATAAAATCTTTTAGTTTCCATTATAAATCACGGGCCCCTAAAATAATCAACAATGTTGCCGACAGCTCGTTTAATGATCTCGTTTTGAACACTAAGTGACTATTGAATCCCGAACAGCAGACCTCGTGACCACCCGACGCATACAAACTCAAAACTCAGTTGTGGGGGTTGATGGTGGAGGGACCAAGACCGAAGCCGTCATCATGGATGCAAATATGCGAGTGATTGGCGAGGGCAGATCTGGACCATCAAATCCTCTTCGGGTTGGAATTACCAGCGCTGCCGCAGCGGTCAGGGAAGCGATCGATAGCGCTTGTGCTGTGGCAAAACTGAGACGCGCGGATCTGGTCGCTGCGGAAATTGGCCTGGCCGGAGCACGCCGCAAAGAACTGCGAGAGCGAATGCGTGAGACGCTTTCAAATCTCGCTATCGGCGAAATTGAGGTTGTGACGGACGCTGAAATCGCGATGTATGGAGCCACTGACGGTGCACCTGGAGTTGTAGTGATTGCCGGCACCGGGTCGATCTGTTGTGGGATTAATGCTCGAGGTAAGAGTTTTTGCGCTGGTGGCTGGGGACCAATTGCGGGCGACGAGGGCGCAGGAGCTTGGCTGGCCCGCCGGGCACTTCGCGCAGTGGCTCATGCTTCAGATGGTCGTGGACCCGAGACTTTGTTGACGGAACTTGCTTGTAGTTACTTTCACGTGAGCACTCCGGATGATTTGACGACGGCAATTTATGCTCCAACTATTACCAATGAAAGATTGTCAGGATTTGGCCGCGATGTAGTTGAAGCTGCCAAACGAAAGGATGAAGTCGCCCTCGAAATAGTGGTGGACGGCGGCAGAGAGCTGGGACTTGCTGCCGTAGCAGTGATTCGCCAGCTGCAAATGGAACGAGAGCGCTTCCAGATCGCCTATGTAGGTGGGGTTTTTCGTTCTGCGGGAGAGCTGATTCTAAACCCACTGCGAAACGAGGTGAGAAAGACAGCGCCCCGGACATTCTTTGAACCGCCCCGTTTCGCCCCGGCCGTCGCTGCCGCTAGAATGG
>DATIBX010000843.1:0-5556 GCA_035457105.1 Pyrinomonadaceae bacterium | reverse complement strand
GAAGCTGACGACGAGCTCGTGCAGTTCGGCAATACTACTTTTTAGCAGCGCGTCGTCGATGTTCTCATCGTGAGGTGGAGAAGCGGATTGGTCCGGTTCTGGAAGGGCGAGATTTTCACGCAGGCGAATGCCTCGTTTTTTCATGTCACCGGTTAAGTCCGACAAACGTTCGTAATCGAGTTCCTTATCAGGCTTGAGCAGGCGAACAATCTCATTATGAATTATTTGGATCTGCTGAAAGTCCTCATTGATTTGCGGAAACAGATTTCGCCTTCGCTCATTGACCTTCTTCGCATCGTTTTTCATGCGATTGATGTCCCGATCGTAATCATCCATCGAACGATTGCCTTCACGAATCGCGGGTCCGGGAAAGTTTGAGCCACGCGTCTGAGATTTCGTTACTTCCGCGCAACCTAAGACACTTAGCACCAGAACCAGCAATAAGGTGCGGCTAGTGCAGCTGATCAGGAAGCTAGACACTTGAGTTCGCGAGATACCCATGACATACCTCCGAGATGGCTGTTGCTGTGGACGATTAGGGTAGGGTTAGTATAGTGCGACAACTACTCGCCACTCAAATATTTTCGGGACACATTTTTGCAGCTTTGCCCAAAACCAAGCGTTAGCTAGCGGCTGTTGAGAATGATGTAGATACCCAGGCCAATCAAGACAAACGGCACGAGGATGTGACCATGACGGTCTACGACTACCGGATGGCTGCCGAGGTAGTAGCCGATAGCACACCAGATCGCAATTAGAACCGCAAAGGCTATCAGGGTAATAAGAAGCGCTGCCGCGCTGCTGTTTGCAAAGAGTGGAATATAAATTCCGATGTTGTCGCCACCGTTCGCAAAAGTTATGGCAGCAACCGCGAGTACTGATGCCGGATGAGACTCTTTGTTAGTCTCTTCTTCCCTGTCCTGCTTCAAGTAAATCAGCTTCTTGATGCCAATCGCGATCGGCACTAAACCCAGGAGACCATTCCATGTTCGGGAATGAGCAGCCGAGCAAAGTAACCGAGCAGGCCAATGGCGATGAGACCAGCTAAACCCAGGTACTGACCCGCTACTACATGCCAGCGCTTTAGATTTTTTTGAGCGAATAGAAAGGTGAGGACAAAAATGTCGTCGATATTGGTTGCGACAAACGCCAGAACGGCACCGCCGAGAACTGAGAGGGCTTTCATTAATCTCGGTGAAATTCAGAAGCGCGTGACCAACAGCACTCCCAGTCCGATCGCGAGCAAATCCTCGGGTATCGCAATCATAAAGTCTCGAACATTTAGAGATCGGACCAACCCAACTCGCGCGTAATACCCGGCAAAGGCGCCCGCGATTCCTCCGATTGCGCCCGGTAATGCAGCTGCCCAGGGCGAAACTCCTCCGGCAATTCCAAAGCACGCGCCTGTCAGCAAGCCAACGACAACACGAAATACCAATGGTCCAAGCGTCGTTCTTGCTGCCATTGACGGCAGCTTATCAGCGACAAATTCGCCCAGCGCTCCAAGCGTTAAAATCGCCACTGCCCACGCCGAACCCATGAATGCGAGTCGAGATTGCGAAAGGTCTAACAGACCAAGGTGCGCCGCCCAGGCTACAACCGCCGGAGCAGTGACCGACCGCAGTCCCCCTACAAATCCGATCGCGAAGGCCAGTATTAAAACTATTCCATGACTGTACACGTTCTGACCTCTCTGCCTGTAATTTGAAATCTGTTTAGATGGCCCAGATTGTTCTTTGTTTCAACCACTTATGCAAGACGCGAGCGAGCTAATCCAGTTACGTCGCCTGGAGAGCCGCGTCTTACGATGCTCCGATTGAATCTAAATCTACAACTAAAGCTTGATAAGAGTTCCCACCCTTTGGTTCGTGACCCGTGTCACTATCGCCTGTTAGAGTGCTCACCCTCTAAAAATTCCCATTTTCTCGATTGGTATTCAGGTCGCTGGGATTCCTAACTGATTGCAAGAACTAAGGCCACGACCCGGTTCAGATGATTTGGTTCGAACGCGGTCGAATCCGAGCCAATTTACGTAAGCCACGATTGCGATTGTCTACGGAGGTGTAATGCGCAGAACTACTCACCTGTCTTTGTTACTTATTCTCCTGTCAGCTTCGTCCAGCGTTTTGGGACAGAGTAATTATTCAAGTTTGAGCGGAACTGTTCTAGATCCGCAAAAAAAAGTGATTCCAAGTGCTTCGCTGCAACTAACCTCCGAAACTACACAAGCAGCACGCCTGATCAGCAGCAACGACGAGGGCGCGTTTCAGTTTACCGCACTGCTGCCCGGCGATTACAAACTTACGGTTCAAGCGCCCGGAATGGCATCGCTGACTCAGAGCGTTAGGCTTGAAGTGGGACAGCAAATGACCCTGGACGTGAGCCTCAACCTCTCGTCCCTAAACACAACAGTAGTGGTAAGCACCGATATGGCTAATGTGCTGCGAACTACTGACGCCAGTGTCGGAGAAGTCGTCGAGCCTACTTCTGTTCGCAATTTGCCACTCAATGGTCGAATGCTCATCGACCTCGTGCTGACGGTACCTGGCGCTCATGAGAGTCATGGTGCACAGGCTGGCGATATGAGTGCTCTCTATTGGCGTCCTGGTCAACGATCAGCGGTCAGTATCAGCGGTAATCGTCCAAACGCAAACTATTTCCTACTCGATGGTGCGACTAATACAGATCCCACGTTCAATACTCTAAATTTTAGTCCATCACCCGACAGTGTGCAGGAGTTCAAGGTGCAGACAGGAAGCTACACTGCGGACATGGGTGGGGCCGGCGGCGGCCAAATCAACATCGTCACCAGAACGGGTTCGAACGAATTTCATGGCACCGCTTACGAGTTTTTGCGTAACGGCGCGCTTGATGCAAATACGTTCAACGAAATGGGGACGGATAAGCACCTGGTACGAAATAATTTTGGTGGCTCGCTCGGTGGTCCAATAGTTCGCAACAAAAGTTTTTTCTTCTTCAACTATGAAGGCCTCAGACACACCAAAGCAGACACGATGATTGCCACCGTGCCAACTGAAGAAGAAACAAACGGGGACTTCGGAATGAGTGGCGTGACAATCTATAATCCGTTCAGCTCACATGCAAATCCAAATTTTGACCCGACGAAGCCAATCAGCCCGAGCAATCCCCAGGTCATTCGCGATCCTTTTCCGAATAACGTCATCCCTCAGAATTTGATAGACCCCAAAGCACTTCAATTTTTGCAACAGTACACGCCGCGTCCAAACATGGGCATGGGCATGAATGGTTGCGGCATGACGATGATGGGTGTGCCCACAGTAGTCGGTGCGGGTGTTGACTGCAATAACTATCTCGATGTGAGAAATGAGCACCACGTCACCGATCAAGCGACAATTCGCTTTGACCATATACTCAAGCGCGGTGACAACCTTTTCGCTCGTTATTCCTTTAGCAGCGAAAATGGTTTTACACCTCAGAATCTTCCTGGTTTTGGCGCACTCCACGATAACCTGGCCCAGCACGCCGTGATTGGCTGGAACCGCGTCATCAGTCCAACCCTTGTCAACATGGCATCAATTAGCTTTTCGCGATTGGCCATGCATCGATCATCAGAAAACAGCGAAAGCAATGACATTGTTTCGCAACTCGGCATTAAGGGAATTGGCTTTGGTGGGCAAGGGGCATACGGCGCGCCATGGTTCAACGTGCAGGGCTATTCGGGCATGGGTGACACGTTTATCGCGACCCCGATGCATGCCTGGGACACCATTCTTGAGGCACGTGACTCAGTGAATTGGCAACTTGGACGGCATAGTTTGAAATTCGGTGGCAGCTTTAGATACTTCATCTGGCCCATGTGGGGGTTCTTTCAAAATCGAGGCTACTATCAGTTCACGAATGGTTTCACGACCCACACGGCGACTAACGATAGCACTGGGTCGGCTCTCGCCAGTTTCCTGCTCGGACTGCCCGCGGTGAAACAACGTCAGGCCGGCATTCCCCAGATGCAACTTCGACAATGGTATGCGGATGCTTTCCTGCAGGACAGTTTCCAGATAACTCGAAACACGACGGTTCAACTCGGCCTGCGTTATGAGTTCATGAGTCCGTTGCGCGACATTCGCTACGCCAACACCAATCTCGCCTTTAACAACGGCGTTCCTTCAGTCTTCATTGGTGGCCAGCAGGGTTTTCCTGAAGGCCTTACGAATGCGAATAAGCTTAACTTTGCGCCACGCGTGGGAATTTCGCACAGCATGCCAGATCATGGCATCGTGTTACATGCCGCGTTTGGGATCTTTTTCACCCCAGTCGACATGAATACGTGGTGCAACCAACGACACAATGTGCCTTACGTATTTCCTGAGACACAACAAAGCGATAACTTCACGCCTGCTGCCGGCATCGTTGCCAGTCACTTCAACTTCGCTCCAGCCGTACTAGGGATTACCACCGTGAGCTTCGCAGCTGTCGAGGCCGATCCGCCTCCGCAATATATTCAGCAATGGAGTACATCGATCGAGAAGAGCTTAGGTCAGGAGATGACCCTGGAGCTGGGTTATCTCGGATCACACGGAGTTCATCTGCAGCGCAGTCACCTGATCAATAATGCACCTGCTGGTCCAGGCGCAATTGGACCACGGCGACCATTCAAGACGCTTAGCTTTCTGCCCGGTATGGTTCTACCGGATGACATCACGATCGCGAATACGACATTTCCGGTCAGCGGAATCAATTTGCTCGAGAACTCCGCGCAAAGTTGGTACGAAGCTGGTTACGTGAATGTGCGGCGCCGGCTTGCGAAAGGTTGGACCTTCCTTGCGAACTACACCTACTCAAAAAATCTTAGCGATGCTCCGGACTTTCGCTCGCCAATGTTTGAATCGGCAGCCCCACAAGACAACTCGAGATTGTTTCTAGAAAAAGCGCCGGCTTGTGATATACGACATCGCTTCTCACTCAGCACTGTCATGGATCTTCCTTCATTGAGTCGGACCGGGTTTCTTAACGCGATATCGAAAGACTGGCGGCTCTCTGGGCTCTATCAGGCACAGTCGGGATTTCCTTTCACGATCTCCGTTTTTGGCGACACCGCCAATGCCGGAACTCTGCTCGGTGAAAATCCGATCCGCGCCAACTACACTGGCCAACCAGTATTCACTTCAAGCACGGGCACGGCCGACGCCTGGTTCAATCCGGCGGCGTTTTCAACTCCAGCTGCATTTACCTTCGGTAACGTTGGCCGAAACTCGATCTATGGACCAGGGTTGCAAACTCTTGATCTCGCACTACAGCGCGAGTTTGCGGTAACTGAGACTGTCAAACTACAAATTCGCGGGGAAGCTTTCAACGCTCTCAATCATGCAAATCTGGGTACTCCTAACCGATTCGTCAACACCCCACAGTTCGGCACCATTACCGAAGCCGCCACCCCCGGCCGCGAAATCCAGCTCGGCCTCCGACTCTCGTTCTAGCTTGTAGGGGTGGCACTCCGTGGCCACCCCCTTCCGATTGAGATTTTGAAATGTCGGTAGGCGTTGGCTTTGCCGTTCAAGAGACTCGCAATACAAGAGG
>DATIBX010000842.1:0-4133 GCA_035457105.1 Pyrinomonadaceae bacterium | reverse complement strand
AAAGCGAAGCGCGGAAATGTCATTAACGATTGAGGCGCCGGCTGCAAGTGCGGCCCGAGCGACTTCAGACTTCGTTGTATCGACGCTGACTGGAATCTCACCATCTTTGGCGAGAGCTTCGATAACAGGAATAACTCGATCTATTTCTTGATCGGCTGTAACCGGCTCTCCTCCGGGTCGCGTGGATTCACCACCAATGTCTATGATGTCTGCGCCTTCAGAGATCATCCGGTAAGCATGTTGAAGCGCCTCTTCGACGCGAACAAACTGACCTCCGTCACTAAAGCTATCGGGTGTGACGTTGAGAATTCCCATCACGAGTGTTCGTTCTCCGATGGGCAGGGTTTTCTCTTTAAGCTTCCAGTAGCGAGTCATGAAAAAAGAAAGGGGAACAGGTGTGGCCCATTCCCCTTTTGCTTATTTGTTATCGGTCCGGTTAGGCCGGAGCCGGATTGCCGCCGGTTATTGGCGGCAGGATGGGCTTCAAGGGCTTAGCCGTTGGTTCTTTCAGCTGTGGTCGATCCTCATCACCGCCAGAGTCAGAAACAGGCGAGTTATCGTCGAGCGGTAAGCCAGCGACAATCCGTCTTATTTCAACACCATCGAGTGATTCACGCTCGAGTAAGCACTCAGCAAGCCGGATCATGATGTCGCGATTTTCTTCGATGATCGCTTTGGCGCGTTCGAATTGCGCCGTGACGATCTTCTTGACTTGCTCGTCGATCTTTATCGCAGTGTCTTCAGAGAAATCGCGATGCTGGGCAATCTCACGTCCAAGGAAGATCTGCTCTTCCTTTTTACCGAAAGTGAGTGGACCCATTTCCGACATGCCATACTCGCAAACCATTGCCCGAGCAAGTTCGGTTGCTCTTTCAATGTCATTCGAAGCGCCAGTCGTAATGCTGCCAAGGAATGTATCTTCAGCGATACGTCCGCCCATCAGAATTGCGATCTGGCCCAGCAAGTATTCCTGGCTGTAGTTATGGCGATCGCCTTCTGGAAGTTGCTGAGTCACGCCGAGGGCCATTCCACGCGGGATGATAGTTACTTTGTGGACCGGATCTGCGTTCGGTACTTTAAGACCGACTAGCGTATGGCCCGCTTCGTGATAAGCAGTAACTCGCTTCTCCTCGTTTGAAATCACCATGCTCTTGCGCTCTGCGCCCATGAGCACTTTGTCTTTAGCCAGCTCGAAGTCGCCCATGGCTACAAGTTTCTTGTTATAGCGCGCAGCATTAAGAGCAGCTTCATTTACCAGGTTAGCCAGATCAGCTCCAGTGAAGCCTGGTGTCCCACGCGCGATGACGGATATGTCCACGTCTTCTCCGAGTGGAATCTTGCGTGTGTGAACCTTCAGGATGCCTTCGCGTCCCCGAACATCAGGGCGTGAAACCACGACGCGACGGTCAAATCTTCCTGGTCTCAGCAAGGCCGGATCCAACACGTCTGGACGATTAGTCGAAGCAATGAGAATAACGCCATCGTTCGATTCGAAGCCGTCCATTTCGACCAGCAGCTGATTGAGTGTTTGTTCACGCTCATCGTGACCGCCGCCAAGGCCTGCGCCTCGATGGCGTCCAACAGCATCGATCTCATCGATGAAGATGATACAGGGAGCATTCTTCTTACCCTGTTCGAACAGGTCACGAACACGTGACGCGCCAACGCCGACAAACATTTCGACGAAGTCCGAACCAGAAATTGAAAAGAAGGGAACATTCGCCTCGCCGGCAATCGCGCGTGCCAGAAGAGTTTTACCTGTTCCTGGAGGGCCCATCATCAAGACGCCCTTGGGAATTCGGCCGCCAAGTTTCTGGAACTTCTGGGGTTCCTTCAGAAACTCGATGATCTCCTGTAGCTCCTCTTTCGCCTCTTCAACACCAGCGACGTCTTTGAATGTCACGCGCTTCTGTTGATTGTTGAGCAGCTTGGCCCGAGACTTACCAAAAGAGAGAGCCTTGTTTCCACCCGATTGCATCTGGCGCAACATAAAGATCCAGATGGCTATGATAAAAAGGAGTGGCGCCCAGGTGATGAGCATGGGCCAGACATAACTGCCGCTCGATTCCTCTTCAACTTTTGCAACGCGCGGCTTACCGTTGACTACTTCACGTGCGGACTTCAGTAGATCGTTCTTAGCGGGCTCATTCGACAGAGCTACGCGATATTCCTGGCTATGAACGTCTATTGCGACAGTCTCAGTTTGCTTAACTGTCAACTGTTTTAGCTCGCCCGCCTGAATCATCTGATCCAGTTTCACGAGATCAACGTTCTGGTAGCTGCTGCCGCGCGGATTTACCAACTTATAGAGCAAGAGTGCCCCGGCGATTATCAGCAGCCAAAAAACAATCTGTCGTGCAGTAGAACTCAAATTCATTAACGCCTCCGACGCCCGATAATACCTTATCAGGCATCATTTGTCGCTCCCCGTACCCGGCAGGCTCTGAGAAGCATTGGTGATAGAAATATCAATAAAAAATCTGTGTCTTTGATGCCGAACACCGAATTGTTCGTTGCGCCATTTTCGTCATCGGCCCCCACCATCTAACCAGCACTGGCACCAAACTATTAGAGAAACTCGGATTTGCGGGGATTTCCCACCTCCTCATCGAATTTCCCGCCAATTTGACTATACGGTTTTGCGACCTGCTTTATCAATGGTTTTTGCCTCAAATTCGAGCCTATTCTTACGCCGTCTAACGCGCAATCCGCCTGGTAATTCAGCGATTCGACCACCCTGACGTCCTTCCAGCAACTTCTCAACAGCAATCAGGTGCACCATTTCCAGCCGCCTGGTGCCTCCTCTGGCTTCGGAAATCCATTGCCGTAACGCCCGGCGTCGAACTGCAGCAGGCGCGGCCGAGAGTACATCTACGTTCAATGCCGGCTTGACGGTTTCAATGTCATCTTCATACTGATCTCCGCCGACGACAGTTGCGTGACGCAAAAGTTCATCCGCCCGGTCAAATAGCGCCGTGGCATCCTCTTTCAATAACGTAGCCGTTCGCGACAATGCTTCCACGACTTTGCTATTGAATGTTTGCATCAATGGCAATAGGTGCTTTCTAACCTTGACCCGAGAGAATTGCTCATCAAAATTCATTTCATCCGACCGAAATGCCACTCGCCGAATTCGACAATATGCCTCAGTTTCGGCGCGTCGAGCCCAGAGTAGTGGTCGTACAAGCTTTATCTCGCCGTCCTGCTTTAAGGGGCGGATGGGCTCCATTCCTGACAATCCTGCGCTGGAACTACCGCGCATTAGCCGCATCAGAACCGTTTCAGCCTGATCGTCCATGGTGTGACCGGTGAGAACGTATCGTGCTTTCTTTCTCGATGCGGTTCTCTCAAGAAACTTGTAACGGGCTATTCGCGCGGCTTGTTCAAGATTGTCACCATTGTCATTGGCTTCTTCGAGAACCTTGCTTCTGCCGATTACCACGTCGTAGCCCAGGCTTTTAGCCAGGCTCTTGACCCATTGTGAGTCTTTTGCACTCGATTCTCGGAGCCGGTGATCGAGATGGGCAACGCAGAGTTCGATGCGGAGCTTATTTGCTGAGATAAGTTCGTCGAGAGCTAGCAGAAGAGCGGTGGAATCAGCTCCTCCGGAAACAGCAACTACTGCTCGCTCATCGGTTAAAGGGAGTCTAAGGCGGCGCCAGTCCGTCATTAACAGTCGGGCAAACTGATTCAGCCGTGAATTTTTTCCTCGCATCCCTTTGATTTTCAAGGCACATCCAAGCGTAGTCAAATCGATCGTCAGTAAGCCGCCACAATTTGTTGAAAATTATTATCTAAAAGGTTTGGCGTAAGTAGGAAGAACGAACAAGCGGGAGAAATGAATAATAATGCAGATTGAAAAGCAGATTGGTTTGAATGAATGGCTAATGGGTTCGACTGTGTTGTGTCATTCGTGCGGGTGTTTGTGGCTAATACCATCGGCCCAAACCGGTGATAGTTATCGCTGCAGGCAATGTGGCAGTGAAGTAAAAGTTACTGACAAGGTTGCAGGCAAGAACGCCGCTACAAAGCCTGACCTGAACAAATAACTCCGCTATTCGTTTGCGTAATTGCCGGACCAAATTAGTTTGGAGTGCGCCGGCCTGGCGGCGCTTTGTAACACCGTCAGCTTC
>DATIBX010000841.1:0-15168 GCA_035457105.1 Pyrinomonadaceae bacterium | reverse complement strand
ATTTCAACCCAACTAATAATTCTTGAATAACAATTGGTAACTGGCCCTGGCCTCTGAAATAACAATTCTCAAATGACATTTGATAATTATCCAATACTTCTTCTTACTAACTCTGACCCGGACGCCTAGCCGCTAAGCCCTGGGGCCCCTGATCTCCAGTCCTGTTGACAAATTTCGCTGAGAGGACGAAATTAAGGCTGCGTTCGTTCTACCCCCGGAAAGGACTTTCATAATGAAGCCCAGAAAAATAGCGCTATTCATTGCGACATTGGCAGTCGTTGCATTTTTGAGCGGCTGCAACTCGGCCGAAAGCAAGATGGCCAGTAACCAGGACAAGTCAAAAACTGCTACCCCTACAACAACGCCTTCTGATGGCGCTCGCCGTATCACAATCACCGAACTCAAAGAGTTGCAGAAGAAGAATGCGGTTTACATAATCGATGTGCGCAATCAGTCTTCATATGATGCCGGCCATATCCCGGGCTCAGTACTAATTCCTAATACTGAGATTCTCAACCACGTTGACAAGCTTCCACGTGACAAGATGATTGTCACGTACTGCTCTTGACCAAACGAACACACATCCGCCAGTTCGGTGGTCACAATGAAAACAAAAGGAATCGAAAACGCGGCAGCATTACTCGGTGGTTTCAATGAATGGCAGAGGGAAGGCCTTCCAGTCGATAGGAAACAGTAAGTAGTTACAAATTCTCAATTGACAATTAATAGTTCTTAATTAGTCAGGTCTGCGGGACTGTTTGTGTAACAAGTGCCGGCAAGGGTGTGAGAACTTTTGCCGCCGGAACACAAAGGACCGGACAGGGAGCATTCCTGATTACTCTCTCTATATCCGAACCGAGCACAAGATTCCCACCAAACAGTGAGGTGTGAACTCCTGTACCAATCACGATTAGATCGGCTTCGAGTTCACTTGCTTTTCGAATGATCTCCTCATAAGGCCTGCCCTCGGCGATATGCGTTGAGGTGTGTGGCCCATCTTTGCGAGCCAGTTGGGCCATTCGCTCGGAAACGTAACTGCGAAAACGTGTGAGTGCGGCAATGCCTCCTTCGGGAAATACGGCCGAAATCTGATCGAAATAATCTCCAATAACATAGAGGGCATGGAGCTCAGCGCTCAAATGGTTTGCCATTTGACCTGCCAGTTGGGTCGCGGCAACTGCTGATGGTCGAAAATTGGTGGCCAGCAAAATGCGTTTGAGATGAATCTGGATTTGTCCCTCACGATGCTGCACGAAATCCCGCTGCGGCGGCCTCATTACAAGCACCGGGCAACAAGCGCCGGCGATAATTTCTTCAGCCATCGACCCGCCGAGTGCTCGCGACAAGCCTTTGCGCGCACGCGTCACGATCGTTATTAGATCAATCTCGTGATCCATGGTGCTCTGAGCTATCGCCGCAGATGGCTCGCCTTCAACCATGTAAGGATCGATGTCGATGCCTTTCAGTATCGGGTCCGCAAGAAGATCTTTGAGTTCGTTCCTGAGTTGCAACAGCCAGCGTTCGTCATTGCTCTCAAACCGGTCTTCAGGCGCTTGCAGAATATTAGGAGGGACCTTCACGTTCTGCGCGTTTAGCACAATCACCCGGCCCCGTCCATCCCGGGCAAAAGCAGCGGCGTATTTAAGCGCAGTGTGAGAGTTAGTCGAGAAATTGTAAGGAAACAATATGTTTCTGAAAGGATACATCGGGTACTGAGAAGTTGTATGGGATCGGGATCAAAACTCTTCCCAGCGAAACTAGATCAGCTTCAATGAAGATTCAAGTTGAGTCGAGCAGCTCGTCTGAAGATTGGCCGAGTGTAAATCACGCATATTGCCGGAACGCCGTACCGTAAATTAGCACCGATGCAGTCCGATTGCCGAGCCACCAGAAAAGTACCGCGCAGCGACCGGATGCCACCCGGCACTTCACTTTGAGGCTTGAGCCAATCGAAGATTACGGTACCGCGAGCGAAGCGACCGGATGTTTCCCGACACTTCACTTTGAGGCTTGAGCCAATCGAAGATTACGGTACCACGAGCCGGACGAAGTTTACTCCGATTGATCAGACAGGCCATGCGGTTTTAGAATTACCTCGCTTTGACACCTCACTCAAAGGAAATTTCTCACTATGCCTTACCCTGATGAAGAGCTCAGAGATGATCATACTGCGGTCGGTTTTCTAATCTCCTTCCGTTGTTTCGGCACTTGGCTTCATGGTGACGCTCGCGGGTCAGTTGATCGCTTTCATAACGTCTACGGTACTCCGAAGCTCGGACCTGAACGTGCTCGAGTTCGGTATGAACATAAACTCATGACTCAGTCTCCAGTACGGCTGAACGCCCAACGAAGAGCTGCTGCAGAAAGAGGCGTGAAAGACGCTTGCCAAAAGCGCGGCTGGGACTTGTGGGCCGTCAATGCTCGGACTAATCATGTTCAAGCCGTGGTCACAGCAAGCTGTAACTCCAAAAAAGTCTTATCCGCTCTCAAAGCATATGCTACCAAGGCGATGCGCGAGACTGGTTCTTGGCAGAGTGAGGAGAGCCCGTGGTCATTTCGTGGTAGTCGAAGAAGCTTGTGGACACAGCAAGACTTGTACGCAGCCATCGACTACGTCGTCTATGATCAGGGACCACCACTGCCGAAGGATGATTGAGATCTAGTCTCGAGTCGGGGTAGCGTAACGCGGGAGTACAAAACGTGAATTGTCGGAGGCATCCGGTCGCTGCGCTTGGTACTGTAATGCAGTGGTCGACGACAAAAGGAATTTCGAGTGGCAAGGTTGGATGATTGAGATCTAGTCTCGAATCAGCCGGTGCTGTAATGCAGGTGTACAAATCGTGAATTGTCGGGAGGCATCCGGTCGCTGCGCTCGCGGTACTCTACTGTCGGGATCGAGTTGATCAGCGACTCTGATCATTTTACTTCCCCTTTTTGCTGGTTCCATGCCAAACTCCGCTAGCATTCCCTGGGTCAACTGACAAAACACGATAGTACAGCTCAACGGATTTCGGAGGCGACACCTTGCTTCGAGGAATTTTTCGCACAAAAAACCTTGACGACATTCTGGCGCATCTGGGTGATGAAGCTCACTCTTTAAAAAGATCGCTGGGAGCGTTCAACGTAACCCTACTCGGCATCGGCGCCATTATTGGTGCCGGCATCTTTGCCACCGTTGGAACGGCAGCAGCAGGTGATGCGTCTCGCCCGGGAGCTGGTCCGTCGCTGATGCTTTCGTTCTGTATAACGGCGATTGTTTGTGCGTTCACTGCGCTGTGCTATGCGGAGATGGCGGCGATGGTCCCCATCTCTGGTTCGGCGTACACCTATTCCTACGCCACTCTCGGCGAGTTGGTTGCCTGGATCATCGGTTGGGACCTGATACTGGAATATGCGATTGGCAATGTTGCCGTTGCCATAAGTTGGGCCAACTATTTTCGCTCGTTCCTTGAAACTCTTGGCATCGACATCCCACAGTGGTTGTGCACTGATTTTAGAACTGCTCGGAAGATTCCCGGATTACTTGAGAGTGCGCCACATATCTTTGGTGTGCCAATCGTCTTCAACATTCTTGCCTTCGGAATAGTGGCGTTGATCACTATCGTGCTCGTGTGGGGAATTAAAGAATCTGCGCAATTCAATGCAGTGATGGTGGGAATAAAGATTCTGGTCCTGCTCTTCTTCATAGTGATCTCGCTCTATTTCGTGTCTCCCACAACGATGGTGCAGAACTGGCACCCGTTTCAACCGAATGGTTGGGGAGGAACCCTGGCGGGGGCGGCCGTTGTCTTTTTCGCTTATATAGGATTTGACGCGGTCTCGACGGTGGCCGAGGAAACCAAAAATCCGTCTCGAGATCTGCCTGTTGGCATCATTGCCTCCCTGGTGGTCTGTACAATTTTCTATGTAGTGGTCGCCGGTGTTTTTACGGGAATGCTTCCTTATAGCGATCTCGTGCGTCGGCTAGCTACAGAGCAAGCAGAACCATTGACGATGGCATTGGACCACGTGGCTCCAGGACAAAAGTGGGCAACGGGAATTGTCGCCTTCGGCTCTGTAGTTGCTCATACGGCGGTGCTACTAGTCTTTCAACTCGGTCAACCGCGTATCTTCTTCTCGATGGCGCGTGATGGTCTCCTTCCACCGGTTTTTTCAAAGGTTCACCCTAAATTCAAGACTCCTCACGTAACAACGATCTTAACAGGCGTTGTAGTCGGAGGATTCTCAGCAGTGATGAGTATCGACGAGATGGTCGACCTAACAAATATCGGGACGTTGTTTGCTTTTATCCTGGTTTGTGTTGGCATCACGATTCTGCGTTACAAAGAGCCGCTGCGAGCCCGACCGTTTAAAGTTCCTTTTGGTCCATGGATCTTGCCTATCGCTGGAGCAATTTCATGCTCGTTCCTGATGTATTACCTGCCTCCCACTTCCTGGTGGCGTTTTGTCGCTTGGTTGATGATTGGACTATCAATCTATTTATCCTACGGCTACGCTAAAAGTGAACTTGGCCGAAAGGTTGATAGACCAAGAACTACGCCGGGTTGGTTGATGCTTGCCGGATTAGGCTCCTTTTTGATTGCCGTAGGGATTTTAGCGGTGCCACACACCGCGACTCGCGCGGAGTTGGTCGGTCAATTATCTGCCGGGAATATTCGCACAACGCTGGCAATAGGCTTTATCGCCATTGGAATATTATTAGCAATCGTGGGAATGATAATCGGAGCATCGAAGGGCTCTGGTGATGTTAGTCCCAGGTTGCGTTAACACCTTCTCTGTGCCAACTCGGTGGTCTTTGTGGCTTTGTGGTGGTGACTCAATTTGTAAGACGAACCACCACGGACACCGAGAACACAAAGGCCGCACGGAGAAATCCACTCGAAATAAGCCAAAGACGCTACTAGCTTTCGCGGACATCTCCTGGGAATGATGTCCGCTTGTTACTAAGAACTATGAACGCACTACCAATTATCCTCGGGGCTCTTTGTGTTATCGCGATCGCGTATCGCTATTACTCCGCATTCATCGCAGCAAAAGTGCTGGCGCTTGACGATACTCGTCCGGTTCCATCTGAGACGATGTACGACGGACACAACTATTATCCAACCAACAAGTGGGTGTTGTTTGGACATCACTTCGCGGCCATTTCCGGTGCTGGTCCCTTGATTGGTCCAGTACTCGCAGCTCAATTCGGATTTTTGCCTGGTTTATTGTGGTTGGTGATTGGCGTTTGTTTGGGTGGCGCGGTCCACGACTTCATGATCATGGTGGGCAGCGTACGCCGCAAGGGAAAATCTCTGGCGGAAATGGCGCGCACAGAGATCAGTCCACTCTCAGGCTTGGTGGCAGCGGTTGCGATTCTGTTCATCGTGGTCATTGCGCTCGCCGGATTAGGACTGGTGGTGGTCAATGCACTTGCCGAGTCAGCCTGGGGTACGTTTACAGTTGCGTTCACGATTCCACTGGCGCTGTTTATGGGTCTTTACATGTATCGTTTTCGCAAAGGGAAAATTGCGGAAGCGAGCATCATCGGCGTCGTGGGATTACTGTTTGCCGTCTATCTGGGCGGTCGAATTGCCGACTCGTCCTTAGCCGCAACCTTCACTCTTTCTCGCAACTCTTTGATCGTCATCATGGCGGCCTACGGTTTTATCGCGTCGGTCCTCCCCGTCTGGATGCTGCTTTGTCCGCGCGACTATTTATCATCCTATCTGAAGATTGGCACGATTGCGTTTTTGATTGTCGGCGTGATCTTGGTCCATCCGAATCTCAATATGCCGGCGTTCACTCCATTCACCTCCGGCGGTGGACCAGTGATTCCGGGCAAGCTCTATCCCTTTGTCTTTATCACTATAGCGTGCGGGGCGATATCTGGTTTTCATGCGCTGATCTCTTCCGGCACAACGCCAAAGATGATCGCTAAGGAAACTGATACTCGCATGATTGGTTATGGCGGTATGTTGATGGAAGGAGTAGTCGGTGTTGTGGCTCTGATTGCCGCTTGCTCGCTTTATCCCGGTGATTATTTTGCGATCAACACCGCGCAAGGTAGCGAGACCCAAAAAGCTGCTTACACGCGAATGGTCGACTCTCATGGTGCGGAAGAATTCAATCTTAAGCCGCAAGAGATCGATCGGCTTGAGCAAGAGTCAGGAGAAAAAAATCTACGTGGTCGCACGGGTGGAGCGGTCACGCTGGCAATCGGCATCGCCAAGATCTTTTCGGGCATACCGGGTTTAGGTGGATTCATGAAGTACTGGTACCACTTCGCGATCATGTTCGAGGCGCTGTTCATATTGACGACGATCGATACGGGTACTCGAGTGGCAAGATTCCTGGTGGGAGAGTTTGGCGGCAGATTCTACAAGAAACTTGAAGAGCCAAACTGGCTGCCAGGCTCAATTGTTACTTCAGCAGTGGTCGTAACTGCATGGGCGGCGTTTATCTTTTCCGGATCGATATCTACGATCTGGCCCATGTTTGGCATTGCGAATCAACTGCTCGCTGCGGTGGCATTGTGTGTTGCTACGACGATTCTGATCAACTCGGGAAAAGCTCGATACAGCTGGGTGACCCTTGTCCCGTTGAGTTTTGTAAGTAGCACGACGCTGGTTGCGGGTTTCAAATCAATTACCGATATCTTTTGGCCCATGACTCTAAAGCCCGAAACGGCGGTGCAGGGTTACATCAATACATCTCTAACCGCCATCATCATGACTGCTGCAGTCGTAATCATGGCCGACTCTATCAAACGCTGGCTCGCGCCCGGGTCACGTCCTGCCTCTTAAATCTCTGCGTCACTCGGCGGTTCTATACGTCAGTCGGCGTCTAAAATCAACCCAAACAATTGCAACGCAGAGCGACGCGGAGGCGCAGAGTGACGCAGAGTTACAGCCGACTTGCAGGCTTCCTTTACTTGCATTAACCTTTCCGTGTGCGTGACGGAACGCCGCCTGTCCGCGGAAAGGGCTAAGCCCACCGACAAAAACTAATCGACTACGCAAAGCGTACTCCTTCGCCTGCTGCTGCGGACCTCAGGCATAACCCGTTCAACGGAAGAGGAGATCGCTTATGCCTATTCAACAACTTCCCCGTCACCCGTCTCTCGAAAATCTTCGTAAACAAGCCAAGTCGCTACATCGTGCTGTGATCTCGAAAGATCCGGTTGCCCTAAGTACGGTGAGTGAGTTCCGTCCGCAACAGGATCCTCAAACCTTTAAGCTAGCGACAGCTCAATTAGTTCTAGCTCGTTCATACGATTTTCCGAGTTGGGCCAGACTAAAAGAATATGTGCGGGTAGTTGGTCAGCGCAGTTTCAACCCTCCTACTGAAACGGATGAAGCTGAACCACTGGCCGATCGTTTTGTACGTTACGCATGTCTTGATTACCAATCCGACCACAGCAGCAGGCGGGTCCGTGCGCGTGAATTGTTTGAGGTTAACAAAGCAATATTAGATGACGATTTTTACGCCGCAGTAACGGTTGGTAAGGTCTCAACAGTCAAAGCGATGCTGGAGCGCGAACCTATTCTCGCAATCAAGCGAGGTGGACCGCACAATTGGGAACCTATCCTCTATGCGGCTTACAGCCGATTTGATGCCGACGAGAAAGAATATTCCACGCTTGAAGTTACCAGGTTGCTGTTGCGACACGGCGCCGATCCAAATTCATTTTTCCTTTGGGACGGAGAGTACCTCTTCACCGCATTGACCGGTGTATTTGGAGAAGGAGAGAGGGGACCAATACATCAACCGGAACATCAGTACTGTCGGCCGTTGGCCAGGCTACTGCTCGAAGCGGGCGCGGATCCAAATGACAGCCAGACGCTCTACAATCGAATGTTTACTGGGGGTATAGAACATCTCGAGTTGTTGTTTGAATTTGGACTGGGATCCACCGCGAAAGCGAGTTGGTTTAATAGCATGGGTCAACCAAAGCAAACGCCGGCAGAGATGTTACAGCAACAGCTTGCGTGGGCCGCGAAGTACGGACAGTTCGAGCGTGCACGTTTGCTGGTGGAGCATGGCGTTGATGTCAATCAACCCGACAGTCGCTTCAATCGTCCACCGTTGGAGCTGGCTATACTGCATGGAAATCAGAAGGTTGCAGACTATTTGTTAGACCATGGTGCAAGGCGAGTGGTCTTTGATCCGCTTGATGAGTTTGCTGCTGCGTGTCTTGCCGGAAACGAAGACAAAGTGAATTCATTGTTGAAGCTTGACGACAAGTTGATCGAGAAACTTGGAGATCATCGCGTTGGCTTACTCCAACTGGCGGCAGAGAGTGGAAAGTTCGATGCAATCCGGTTGATGGCCAAACTGGGATTCGATTTGAATGCGGTTAAGCGAACGACGGCTCTGCATCACGCTGCAATGACTGGTAATGTCGAGATGGCGAAGCTCCTTATCGAGCTGGGGGCGGATCCGTTGGTGCGGGATCAGGAGTTTAATGCCTTTCCGCGCGGTTGGGCCGAATTTGGTCAGAAGATCGAAGTCGCCGAGTTTCTCAAGCAGTTTGAAGAAGGAGCATAGGGCAGGGCCCGGAGCCGGGGCCAGTAATTGATAGTAGGGTCAGGGCCAGCATCAAGAATTGATTATTGTGAATTGATATTTATCAATTGATGTTTCCTGGCCCCTGACCTCTGAACCTACACCCTGACCTCTGACCTCTGACAGAACGTTCGCATGTCCCATTTAAGTACCCTCCAGGACTTTTTCTCGCAGTCTGTCGATCTGAGACGGAGTCAAACGACTTAATAACGAGTGGACAGTCTAGAATTGCATCGATAACTGGGTTTGCGGTGCGGATGTTGCACGCACTGAGGTATTAACAGGAGACTTTGGAGTGCGCCGGCCTGGCGGCGCCTTGTTATGAGGGCCTCTCGAGGTGCCAACAGGATTTACTCTGTTACCCATTTTCTCAGCTCCAACAAAAATCTCGGGGCTAAAAAAGCGCCGCCAGGCCGGCGCACTCCAAGGAGGTAAGCAAATGTTTGAGAATACCAAAGCGTTTTCAGGGTTTTCGGTAAATGACTTGCAGAAGGCAAAGCAATTTTATGGAAAGACCCTTGGATTAAAAGTGAACGAACGTAAAGAAGGATTGGAGCTTGAAATCGGTGGCGGAAATAAGGTTTTCGTCTATCCAAAACCCAACCATACGCCGGCAACGTTCACAATTCTAAACTTCCCGGTAGACGACATCGAAAAAGCCGTCGATGAGTTAAGTAAGCTGGGAGTAAAGTTTGAACACTACGATTCGGAACCGATCAAGACAGATGCCAAGGGCATATCCCGTGGGCCACATCCGGAGATCGCGTGGTTCAAAGATCCCGCAGGAAATATCCTTGCGGTGCTCAAGCCGTAAGAACTCTTGAGTGGCGTCCTAATCTGAACCTTCTCTGTGATGCCTCTGTGATCTCCGTGTCTCTGTGGTGATGTTTCTTCAGATTTTGCTCACCACAGAGGAGGGCACCAAGATTACACAGAGGAACCAATCAATCCCCGGTCAGGCGATTGCCTCTAAACTCAATTGACTCGCCGGGCTTCATCTCTCGAAACTTAACTTTCAATCTCTGCAACTCAGCGGCAAATGAATTCGCGTTCGGAGTCATTTCTGGTGAGGTTCCAAAGTGATGCGGAATGGCTAGTTTTGCGTTCATCACAGACGCAGCTTTTGCCGCCATCTTTGGCTCCATCCCAAAGTGTCCACCAATGTTTAGCAAAGCTACATCTATCGCATACATCTCGCCGATCGTAGCCATGTCTGAAAAGTATGCCGTATCCCCCGAGTGATAGATCGTTGGACCATTCTGGATCTTGATGACAAAGCCCGCAGGATTTCCACCATAAGCGCGTTCGGGTTCATTTGGGCCAGCTTTAGGATTGAACACACTGCTTGTATGGACTGCAGGAGTCATAGCGACTATTACTTCACCTTCAGCAATTTGAATCTCGCCGCCGATTCCCATAATTGCCTCGGTCTCAGCTAGAGCTTTTGGGAAATCGACCAATTTCACCAGGTTCCCAGCCAATTCCGGATTGGCGATCAGTGCGGCCCCCGTCTTCTTAGCGATCTCCACTGCTTCTCCAACGTGATCACGATGGCCGTGAGTCAAGAGAATGTAGTCGACTCGTCCGAGGGTCGCGAGCGGATCCTTTCCATCTTTAGCGTCAGGATTTAGTGGGTTCGACAACCACGGATCGATGAGTAGCACTTTTCCTTTCGGTGTAGTAATAGAAAAAGCGGCATGCCCAAACCACTTGAGTTTGGTCTGTGCCCCTGCGATCAAATGAGAGAGCAGGACGAGTAATAAGAGTGAAATGACTCCAAGAGATGCTGATTTCATTGTTGCAACCAATTTGTTCCCAGCAAAGATTAATAGAGGGGCAGGGGCTAGGGATCAGGAAGAAATGGGTAACTATGGCTTAATACTTAATAGTTTCTATTTTGATCTGATCCTCGCTGTGCAAATGCAATTCTTAATTATCAACTCATAATTATCCAATGATTTCTTACTTACCCCTAGCCCCCAAACCCTAACCCCAAGCGCCTTCATTGGACAGTTTCACGCGGAATCGGCAATAATACGCCCTTTCGTTGAGGCCGGTTGCCGTCTTCAGGGACTCGGGGCGTCGCTCTGACCGGGCAAATTGGGGCCTCGCAAGCAGGGCTGGCAGTTTAATCTCGCCATATTTAGTAAGAATCGGAAAGGAATACCTTTAAAGTGGAACTATCGCTGATCTCATTAGTCAGCCTGCTGGTTGTTTGTTCGGCAGTGCTCATACGGAAAAAGGCAATGATCGCAAGACGTGTAACATCCATTGCGCCGTCCCTTCGCTCGTTACTCGCAGGCGCGGGCGCCATCACCTTCGGGCTGGCGTTTGCTACGCCCACATTTGCCCAATCCCATCAGGGTGGCGAGGCCAGTCTGGAACTGCCTGATCTCTCTCAGGTGACGTTTCTCAACGGCATAACGGGTCATAACTTGCTGCTTGTAGGAATTGTGATCAGTGTGCTCGGACTCGCCTTTGGACTGGTTATTTACATGCAGTTGCAGCGCTTGCCTGTCCATAAAGCCATGAAAGAGATCTCAGAGCTGATTTACGAGACCTGCAAGACCTATCTCGTCACCCAGGGTAAGTTCATTCTGATTCTGGAAGCTTTCATCGCAGTGGTCATCATTCTCTATTTCGGCGTTCTTTCCGGGATGGAGATACCTCGAGTGGCCATCATTCTTGCTTTCAGCTTGATTGGTATTGCGGGAAGTTACGGTGTTGCCTGGTTTGGCATCCGGGTGAATACGTTTGCTAACTCTCGTACCGCATTTGCGAGTCTTGAAGGAAAGCCGTTTCCACTTTATGCAATTCCGTTAAAGGCAGGCATGAGCATCGGGATGATGCTTATCAGTGTCGAGCTTCTGATCATGCTCTGCATCCTGCTGTTTATTCCCGGCAGTTACGCTGGTCCTTGCTTCATCGGCTTTGCTATCGGCGAGTCGTTGGGTGCCGCTGCGCTTCGTATCGCTGGCGGCATTTTCACGAAGATCGCCGACATCGGGTCTGACCTGATGAAGATCGTCTTCAAGATCAAAGAGGACGATGCGCGCAACCCCGGTGTCATCGCCGACTGTACGGGCGACAATGCGGGCGACTCGGTTGGACCAAGCGCGGACGGTTTCGAAACCTACGGCGTCACCGGCGTGGCGTTGATTACATTTATTATACTTGGTGTTTCCAACCCACGTGTTCAGGTGCAATTGCTCGTCTGGATCTTTGTCATGCGCGTCATGATGATTGTCGCCAGCGCGCTCTCGTATTTTGTAAACGACGCAATAGCCAAGGCCCGCTACAAGAATGTCGATAAGATGAATTTCGAGTCGCCCTTGACCTCGCTGGTTTGGATCACATCAATCGTCTCAGTAGTAATTACGTTTATTGTTTCCAAGCTCACGATTCCGGCGCTCAGCGGTAACGAAAACCTCTGGTGGAAATTGGCCGTCATCATTTCTTGCGGAACACTGGCCGGCGCGATTATTCCGGAACTGGTAAAAGTGTTTACTTCTACTGAGTCCAGGCATGTTCAAGAAGTCGTGGTCTCGTCAAAAGAAGGCGGGCCATCATTGAACATATTGTCGGGTTTAGTGGCTGGGAACTTTTCAGCTTACTGGTTGGGAATAAGCATTGTCGGATTAATGGCCATCGCTTATTTCTTCGCAACAATGGGAGACGCGTCAGGTTTCTCGGTCGGTTCTTTGATGGTTGATCCGGTCGCAGCACCGGTGTTCGGCTTCGGACTTGTTGCCTTCGGCTTCCTCGGTATGGGTCCGGTGACGATCGCTGTTGACTCGTATGGACCGGTAACGGACAACGCGCAGTCAGTTTACGAATTGTCCCTGATCGAGCAGGTACCAAACGTCGAAGAAGAGCTGAAGAAAGACTTCAACATCAACGTAAATTTTGGTAGAGCAAAACACCTTCTAGAAGAAAACGACGGTGCGGGTAATACCTTCAAGGCCACTGCAAAACCGGTATTAATCGGAACTGCTGTTGTCGGTGCGACCACGATGATCTTCTCGATCATCATGGCGTTGACGAATGGATTGACGACCAACACTGAAAACTTGTCGTTGCTGCATGCGCCATTCGTTTTAGGTCTGATCACCGGTGGAGCAATCATCTACTGGTTCACCGGTGCTTCAATACAGGCAGTAACAACCGGAGCTTACCGGGCGGTCGAGTTCATAAAGGCCAACATTCGGTTGGATGGTGTTGAGAAGGCATCTGTCGAGGACAGTAAGAAAGTTGTCCAGATCTGTACGCAGTATGCACAGAAGGGAATGTTTAATATCTTCCTGACTGTCTTCTTTTCAACGCTCGCTTTTGCGTTCGTTGAACCATTTTTCTTTATCGGTTACCTGATCTCCATCGCTGTCTTTGGACTGTATCAGGCGATCTTTATGGCCAACGCCGGCGGTGCGTGGGACAATGCAAAGAAGGTTGTTGAGGTTGATCTGAAAATGAAGGGAACGCCGCTACACGATGCAACCGTCGTGGGAGATACGGTCGGCGATCCGTTCAAGGATACTTCGTCGGTAGCGATGAATCCGGTGATCAAATTTACGACGCTGTTTGGACTGCTCGCAGTTGAGTTGGCCGTCAGCTTGACGCGCCGTAATGATGGTAATACAACTTTGACTCATATATTAGCGCTCGGTTTCTTCCTGGTGTCGGTGTTCTTTGTTTGGCGCTCGTTCCACGGTATGCGCATTGGAACAGTTGCAGTTGAAGCCGCACCGACAACGACCGCAGTCAAGAGTGCTGCCGGCGACTAATTGTAGAAAGTTACCAACTAACGAGAACCAAAAAAAATGAATACGTTTTCAAGAGTTGATACCCTGGTCCCAACCGCGCTGGCTCCGCTTGATTCAGTGCGGTCCGTTGGGTTGGTGTTTGTGTTCAGTCTGTTCATTGCGGCCTGCGCACAATTTACAATTCCCATTGGGCCAATTCCGATTACGGGCCAGACTTTTGCCGTTCTGCTGACCGGAGCCCTATTGGGTTCACGCCTGGGAGCGATGGCTGTAATCGCTTACTTGATTGAGGGCTCGTTAGGTCTACCATTTTTTAAGGGGGGCACCGGCGGCCTGGTAACCTTTTTCGGTCCATCAGCTGGTTATCTCATAGCTTTTCCGGCCGGCGCATATATCACGGGAGCATTTGCGGAATTTGGTTGGGATAAGAAATATCTGACCGCATTTGCAGCAATGGCCATCGGTTCGGCCGTGATTCTTGTTGCAGGTTGGGCCTGGTTTACGGTGCTTACGAACACGTCGGTGTTTGCAGCATTCAAAATCGCAGTTTTACCATTCCTTGCCGGAGACGTAATTAAAATCGCGCTTGCAGCGGCTGTCCTACCGACCGGGTGGGCTCTCCTAAAGCGAAAGGCTTCAGGTAAAGAGTCGTAAGCTACCACTGATTGCTTTGTTCATGAATTCCGTACAAAGCACAAATAAAAATCTCCCTGGTCGTAATTTAGAAACGACCAGGGCTTTTTCTTTTTAGCTCGTTTCATACAAGGAAAATGCGAGAGATATATGACGCCTTTGGCGTAAAAATGGTGCCAAGCAAACAAGAGGTTGCTTTTTGTTTCCCAGAGAAGATTTAGATTAGAACACTACTAAACGAGGGCCGCTTCAGATACTTCCATGATAATACTGAAAATCAGATCAAACAGTCGTGAAGAGCTGGTCGAAATCACCGATCAGGTTGCCGAGAAACTGACCGAATCCGGTGTTGCCGAAGGCATTGTTGTCTTGTACGTACAGCACACGACCGCAGGATTAACGGTTAATGAGAATGCAGATCCTGACGTGCCGAGAGATATGTTGCACGCCCTTCGCACGCTTATCCCGCAACACGGAATGGGCTTTCGGCACGGCGAAGAGAATTCCGATGCGCACATCAAAGCAAGCTTGGTAGGACCATCAGTCACCATCCCCTTTAAGGACGGTAAGCTGTTGTTGGGTCGCTGGCAGGGTATTTTTTTGTGCGAGTTTGACGGTGGTCGAGAAAGACAAGTAATTATGATGATACGCTAAGTACGATGGCCCAGCCGCACTACGATAAGATTGCGACTTCGTATGATCGGATCATTGGTCCGCTCGAACGATGGTTTCTCAGTCGCCTGCGAGAAAACGCTTTAAGCAATATCCCGTGCAATGCTCTCACTCTCGAAGTCGGGACTGGAACAGGGTTAAACTTTAGATACTATCCGTCAGAAGCCCGTGGAATCGCGAGCGAGCTGAGTTTCGAGATGCTCCGCATTGCTGCCGAAAAGGTCCGTCCGCCAAAGATATGCCTGGTTCAAAGCGATGCTCAAGACCTGCCTTTTGAGAATGGCGTTTTTGACGCTGTCTTTTCAACCTTGGTCCTATGCTCGGTTAACTCACCTGAAAAGGCTTTGGCCGAGATGCGTCGAGTGGTTCGACCCGGAGGAATCATCGTCTTGCTGGAACACGTACGACCGAATGGTCCATTAGGAATATTTTTTGATGTGCTCAACCTGGTAACGGTTCCGCTGTTTTGCGATCATGTGAATCGACGAACAGGAGATCTAGCCCGAGTTGCGGGATTTAAAAGCGTTACTGAGAACCGAAGTAAGCTGGGAAT
>DATIBX010000840.1:0-4984 GCA_035457105.1 Pyrinomonadaceae bacterium | reverse complement strand
ACACCAATAAACTGGCTCGTCGGGTCAACAGCTAGGGTCGCCGGATAATCATCCAACCTGATAAAGGAATCAAAGCCACCATTGATGTGCAGTCCCGGTGCGAGGTAACCAAGTTCTCCCCCGCGTCCGAAATCGTTATAGAGAAGTGGTGCGTAGTACAGGCCATATCCACCGCGTACGACGGTTTTGGTATTTACTGTGTATGCGAATCCAAAGCGTGGTCCAAAGTTGGAGTAGTCAGGCTTCATTAGGCCACGATAAGGCGAACAAACGCCGCCCTGGCAGTCTGCTCCGGCAATCGCTCCAAGACGCCCGCCAGCTTGTGGGTTCGGCACAAAGCGATCAAAGCCGCGATATTTGTCCAGGTGTTCAACGCGTGGATAGGGAATGTCGTAACGCACTCCGATGTTCACCGTTAATCTCTGTGTAACTTTGATGTCGTCCTGGACAAAGAAGTTTGGCTCGAAGAAGCGAAAACCGGGATCGATCGATTGCACTGAGTTGAACGAGAATTCCGGTGCGCCCGTCAGGAGACTCGCGATGGGCCATCCTTGGGTGAACGCATCGCCATTTGCAGTTTGGTTGCTTTGGAAATTGAACCAACCACCCAGGTCAAAGTGGTTTGAATCGTTGAGTTGCTGCCAGCGTGCTTCACCGCCAAATTTGAAGGTGTGCCGGCCTGTGGTCCAAGTCACAAAATCGGCAATTTGAACAGCGTTGTCTCCGTCCTGGTTGTCGAAGTTCGTCGAGCCACCTCCTTGATAAGCGCGTGGGTCTGCCGAAGTGACCGGGCTACCGTAATTGGGAAAGTCAAGACGCGGGAGCGCCAAATTTTGAGTCGCATTGGCTGGTATTCCAAACTGAACAGGCGTTCCGAGTCCCTTAGTAGTGTTTTGGTTCTTCACGAAAGAACGCGTGAAGCCGAGGTTAAGATGGTTAAGCAGCGTTGGCGTAAATGTGTAATCGTCCTGCAAGCGATAATACTGGGAATGAAATGTTTGATCGAAAGTATTGACGTTAACCCAGGGGTCAGGGAATCGCGGGAACTCGCCCTGCAGTTTGGTTTGCACACGGTATGTGGAGCTAAATGCAATTCGATGTTTTTCCGACAGTACGAAATCCATCTTTTGTACGTAGTACTTCGTTTTGGTCGGAATAAAACTGGTGGCGTTGTAGTTGTGATAGACACCCGCACTGGTTGGCGCCGGGAAAAGTTGGACCAGCGCTAAGCCAGCCGGACTAAGAATCGATTGTCCCGAGGCATTTCGATAAAGGTCTAGCCGGTTGCCGGGTATTGCGGGTCGGTCGCAGGTCAGACTTCCATCATCAAGAATTCTATATGAGCAAGGCACAGTATTGTCAAAGATCTGGTGTGGTCCAAAGAAATCCAGCACCGACCGGTCCGTTAGAAGTTCTGAGAAATCTCCGGTCCGCATCTTTGCTGTTGGTACACTGATGTTCGCATTCTCTGACTGGGTGAAGCGATAGTTGCCATAGTTGAAGAAGAAAAAGACTTTGTTTTTGAGACTCTTTAGTACTGGCCCGCCTTCACCGAAATGCGGGAGATACACTGGACCTCCTACGCTAAATCCAAAATCATGTTGTTGATCGATTGGCTTCTCAGTCCCCAACAACCGGTTCAGATCGATATTGGCGTCCAATCCCTTCGTTCTATAAAACTCATAAATCTCACCGTGGAAATCGTTACCCCCGGATTTTATAGTCAGGTTAACGACGCCACCTGAAGAATTGCCAAATTCGGAAGAGTATTGCGCAGTACTGACGGTGAATTCCTGGAATGCGTTTGGACCAGGCGCTACTTCGGTAAAGAAGGTGCCATTTTCAGCGCGTCGAGTGGGAGTGCCATCAACCAGGATTTCCGTGCCCAATCCCTGTCCGCCGTTAATCCTGAAGTTGAAGCCGAGAGTACCACTGCCACGAGCGGATTGGTTTTGGTCGCCAACGCTGCCACCGCCGGAGGCAACACTGCTGTCTAAGAAAATAAATGCTATCGCTGAGCGTCCAGCTGTTTCGCCACCAATTTGAAGCGGTAACTCACGAATCTGCTTTTCGGTAACGTTTGTTTGCTGTGTTGGCGTATCAGTTTGTAGCACCTGCGAATCGGAAGTTACGAGGACGGTTTCACCGACGGCACCAACCTCTAAGGTGACGTCCTGTCGACGCGTCACTTGCACGCCTACGCGAACCTCATCGATGGTTGCCGTTTTGAATCCGCTGGCGGCAACGGTGATTTTATAGGGAGCAGCCTTAAGCTCCGGGAACTGGTAGTTTCCATCACTCGAAGTTGTAATCTCGCGAACTTCACCATTGTCGATATTGGTGACAGTCACCTTAGCGCTTGAGACGACGGCACCGTTCGGGTCTTTAATGGTTCCGACTAGTGTGCCGCGATCACTCTGAGCGAACGCTGTGATCGAGAAACAACAAATTAGCGTCAATACAGTCAAGACGCTGTTAGTCCATCGTCGCATGTAGCCTCCTCAAAATTTACAGTTGGACCAACAGTTGGTCCAACGATGACTAAAACTGAGCACAAATTCGCTCATTAAGCGTATGGGCGTATCGGATTTTGCAATTCCTAACTGGTCCCGGTTGCAGGGTCAGGGGAAAAAGACTTGATGACTATAGTGCTTGTTGCTTACACTGGTTGCTTATATAAGCCTAAAATGAGCAAGTGTCAAGAGGTTTTCCGGTCCATTACTGCAGTTCTAATTTGTATTGTAGGCGAACAATTACAGCTGTTGAGGTCGAACGTTTAGATCCAATAGCAACTTTTCATGCATTCGACTAATCGGCCGCTGGATGCAGAATTATGGACTCTAACTACTGGTTGCTCGTGCGAACGCTCGGCAATCCATACTTGAGTGAGATGTTGACCCAGCATCATTAAATCTTTGAACGCGACATTGCACAAAAAGATATTGTGCCTTTGTCAGAGCGCGGGAAGTGCTCCAGCGGAGCTCGGTGTTAGGAACGCACAAGCAAAGACGTCAGCGCTGCAGAGCAGCGCCATGTCCTTTTAACGATGCGACTTAAATTCCGCTCCCGACCGAGCGCGGGCCGTAAGGAATGACTCAGTGCTATAAACATTCTGCTCCTCCGGAGCAACCGTCTCGGAAAGAGGCCTTTTGGTGGAAGTCTTTGAGCGCAGAACTCAACAATGCAGGTGAGAGGAAGAAACTCATGCGAGCTTTTCGAAAACTTTCGCAGTTATTGGTCATTCTTGCAGTCGTGTCCCAACTGGCCTTGTCAGCACCGGCCAAGAAATGGACTGAAGCACAGGCGAACAACTGGTACCGGAATCAGCCCTGGTTGGTTGGCAGTAATTACACGCCAGCGTCGGCCATCAACGAACTTGAAATGTGGCAAGCCGATACATTCGATCCAACTAGAATTGATCTGGAATTAGGCTGGGCCCAGGGGATCGGTATGAATACGATGCGAGTGTTCTTGCACGATCTCGTCTGGAAACAGGATCCAAAGGGTTATCAACAGAGGATTGATACCTTTCTTCGCATCAGCGCGAAACACAACATCAAGCCGATGTTCGTTCTCTTTGATTCCTGTTGGGATCCAAATCCCACGTTGGGAAAACAACGGGCACCGCGCCCAGGTGTCCATAACTCCGGTTGGATGCAGAGCCCTGGTGGCAAAGCGCTCTCTGATCCGGCTGAATACCCGCGTCTCGAACAATATGTGAAAGGAGTGGTGGGTGCATTCGCGCGTGACCAGCGTATTTTGGCCTGGGACGTCTGGAATGAACCAGACAACACCAACGGCTCCAGTTACAACAATGGTGAGCCAAAAAATAAAGTCGAACTGGTCCTGGCACTATTACCACAAGTCTTTGCCTGGGCCCGTGAAGCTGGACCGACGCAGCCTCTGACTAGCGGAATTTGGAAAGGTGACTGGTCAGCAAACGATAAAATGGATGCAATGGACCGCATGCAGATCTATCTCTCTGACGTCATATCGTTCCACAATTACGATTCCGGAGAAGAATTCGAGAAGCGAGTTAAGTGGCTGCAGCGTTACAACCGGCCACTGCTCTGCACCGAATACATGGCCCGTGGAAATAAGAGCACATTTCAAGGCACGCTTCCCGTCGCAAAGAAATACAACGTGGCAGCAATAAACTGGGGATTAGTCGCCGGAAAGACCCAGACTTATTTGCCCTGGGATTCGTGGCAACATCCCTACACGGATCGCGAACCAGCAATCTGGTTTCATGAAGTGTTCCGCACGGACGGCACGCCTTACAGTGCTGATGAAGTAACTCTGATCAAGCAACTTACTGGAGCGCAAGCAAATTTACGTCGCGGTCTGTAAGTTTAGTGTCACTAATTTGAACCTTCTCTGTGCAACACTTTGTGTTCACTGTGTGTCGGTGGTTAGAAAGATGGCCGAGGAGATCCACCACCGAGACACAGAGAGCACAAAGGTTGGACAGAGTAAATCAAACTAAGACACGACTGTATTTTAACGGGCTTCGACAGAAATCAGGACAAAACCGCAAAGTAGACACCCTCGAGGAAAACATGACCAACCTGAAGATTTCACTTCTGTTCGCATTGAGTAGCTTGCTCTGGACGTCGGTTATGGGACAAGCAGTCAGCGACGTCAAAATCCAAGTCGATAAACCTGGCGCCGATATTTCCCCGACCATGTTCGGGATTTTCTTTGAGGACATCAACTTTGGTGCTGACGGTGGTCTCTATCCGGAACGAGTTAAAAATCGCTCGTTCGAATTTCCCGAGCCCATGATGGCGTGGAAAGAGATTAAGAGAGCTGGTTCAACTGGAACTGTTTCCATCCTCACGCAGGATCCGATAAACGAGGAGAACGCTCATTATTTGCATTTCGACGTCAAGACTGCGGGGAAGGGTTTCGGTGTGACCAACGAAGGCTTTCGCGGTATGGGATTTCAACGTGGCGCTGAATATTTGCTGACGTTGTACGCTCG
>DATIBX010000839.1:0-3283 GCA_035457105.1 Pyrinomonadaceae bacterium | reverse complement strand
GGAACGGGAGTGGTTTTAGCGATGGTTTCTTACCTGCGTCAGCGTCCAGTGGGCGCTGTTATCGGTGCGTTGGTCGCGCTGGTTCTCGCTGAACTGTTTCTGAGCTTGATCGCACCGCAGGTCTTCGGAACCAGCGACCGTGACTTCACCGATATCATTGGCAATCCATTGCTCTCAGCCAGTTACGGCATCGTACTTGGTGGTCTAACAGGTTTTGCATTCCGGCGTCTGGCCCAACGCTAAGGCGTGAACTAAAAGGCGCGCTCGAAGTTACGAGCGCGCCCTGCCAATATCTCACTCCCTAAAAGTAATAATCTCGGAGCGAGCCATCGAATTTACCTTTACGCAGACAGCAGTTCTTGAAATCTGCGTCGCGAACTGCATGGACACAAATCATTTCTGCCCAGTTTTTCAATCAACTCTTTTTCGGAGTGGACCACTCTGAAGCCACGCTTGACACGTGTTTCGGATGGATAACCTCGTCTACGTTTGCTGGTGCGTTCAAAAGGAGTAGAACTCCTCGAAATCATTTTTGTTTGGCATGATCGTGTCCTCCTAACATTGGTTACAGCAATATAACAGAAGCCCCGAGTTTTCGGGCGACCTTGGTACTGTTGTGTTTCCCGAGCCCAATTGGGGTCAGCTATCACCGACAACAGTCATCAGTCCTAGGGTGGGCCAAACGCGAGCATG
This sequence comes from Pyrinomonadaceae bacterium, assembly GCA_035457105.1. GTDB lineage: Bacteria > Acidobacteriota > Blastocatellia > Pyrinomonadales > Pyrinomonadaceae > PSRF01. The sequence continues at coordinate 2,590 of DATIBX010000839.1, read as the reverse complement.
CAGCTCCGTCGCGCGCGTCTGGTGTGTGCAGGACTGAATAGATTGCAGCGTTCCTTCAACCACGTCTGCTCTGCACGGGAAGGGAAACCCAACGGCCCTTCCCGTTGCGCTCACTCCCCAACGCCCACTCCTGGAAACGAAACGGCAGTCGCTTACAACCTTAAAACCAGAGACGAAATTGAGAAGGGGTTGGAAAAGGTTAGAGGCTCACACGATTGGCGAATTCCGGTTAACATCATTGCCGAGGGTGAGGTCCGAATGGTTACTCCGTCGAATCAGAGTGACACTGTCTACGATACGGCTCCCCTCCAGTTTGGAATAAAGCGGATAGAGAAGGCCTCGAAAGGGAATTGAACGGTGCCGCGTCCGCCGAACAAGAGCTTGCATCATTCCTCTCTGAGGGCATCAATGACTAGATCAGACACCGGACGAATCGACGTGTTCTTCTACGGCCTCTTTATGGATGAGGCGTTGTTGCGAGAGAAGGGTACTAATCCACGCAATAGGCGGTTAGCAGCACTTGAGAACTTTCAGCTTGTGATTGCGCAACGAGCGACATTAGTTCCATCACAAGACCACGTCGTCCATGGAGTTGTGTTCTCGTTAACACACGATGAACTTGATCGCCTCTACGCCGATCCTTCAGTGAAGGAGTATCGGCCTGAGGCAGTGTTGGCCAAATTGGCGGATGGAAATGCCATTCCGTGCCTGACTTTCAACTTACCTGGGTTAAATGCTAACGAGCAACGAAATCACGCGTACGCTGAAAAACTGCGAGCGCTCGCAGCCGATCTCAATCTTCCGCCCAGCTATGTGGAGACGATCTAGTTCAATTGCGCGTTCGATCAGCGCTTGTTTCCGATCCAATCGAAATTCGCGCAGTAGACGCTGTGGCAGTGAATGCTCAGACATTTGCTTTCTCCTTCAAGGACAAGCGCCAGCGATTACGGACTTCCTGCTCTTGCCGTTGGCACCCTTGCAGCGAACCAGACTACCTTCAGCTACGATCTCGTTAACCGCATCACCACCACCACCAGCGATCTGAATACGAACAACGATAACGGACTGATTAGCAAGATGCTTTACGACGGCCTTGGCCGCACTACGGAAACGCGCCAGTAAGAGGGGGGCTCGAACTACACGGCCACGCTGTTGCAGTACGACGCGCTGGGCCGCGTCTTCAAGTCATCGAATCCATTCCGGCCCTGGCAGAGTGAGAGTGCAGTATGGACCACAAGCGTTTTTGATTCATTGGGACGCGTAATTTCTGTAACCACGCCGGACAATTCTGTCGTCAGCAGTAGCTACTTCGGCAACACCGTTACTGCGACAGATCAGGCAGGGAAGGCCCGCACGAGCGTGACCGATGCATTGGGAAGAATGATTGCAGTTTACGAAGACCCGAGCGGCTTGAATTACCTTACCAGCTACTTTTACGACGCGCTTGACAACCTCACTACTATCTCGCAGGGAGTACAAACGCGAACCTTTGTTTACGGTTCGCTGAAGAGGCTGGCTTCCGTCACCAACCCTGAAAGCGGCACTGTCACTTTCGGTTATGACAACAATGGCAACATGACGAGCAGAGTTGACTCGCGTAATGTCACCACCACTTTCGCGTATGATGTGCTGAATCGGGTTACCTCGTAACGACGCCGGGTGCGCCGTCGATTGCCGGAGGAGCCATCAAAGGGTATACCTTCAAGATGGAAGCACCTAAAATAAAAGTTCCATGAGGAAGGCGGATCGGTTCAGTGCAGTTTCGTTCCAAATTGCGAGGATCAACTATGGCAAGGAAGCTTATCGGGCCATCAACCACTTTTCGTTGGCGTGCCGGCAAAGCGGCAATTATTCTCCTGGCTGTCTATATGCTTGCGCTCAACGGCAGTTCGGCGCAGCACGTTTCTTCGCAGGAAGAAAAAAGAGACGCCGAGATTGCAGGTATAAAGTTTGCAGTTCCTAAGGACTTCAAGCTTGAATCTGTTGATGCCGGCGTTGCTTTTCTGCGTCGTGAGACTTCCGAGCTCGCGTTGTTTGTTGCAGTACCTCAGCAGCAAGTCAGTGATCATTACTTGAACGATCTTTCCCACACTCTGGTAAGGCAACTGCTGCCTCAGCAAAACGGCTTCGCGTGGAAAGTACTTCCACGCAATTCAGATCGCAAAGTAAGTGTGAATCAAACCGGCGAAGGAACCGTGAAAGGCCTGAATGCAAACAAGTTTGTTCAGGCTGACTACGTTGTCCTCAACTCTAAGGGGCGTGTATTGATAGTGGGCTCAATTGCGCCGTTTGGAGACGAACGCGAGGCTAGGTTTCTATTCGACGTCGAAGGCAGAGAATACTCCTTCGCGGGATGGCGCGCACTATTTCACCTGATTGCTTCAATAACTGGCGAGAGGGTTGATTGAAAGAGCCCTAACCGGCGGCGGTGATGATTGAGGCGCACGCCGAGCCGGTCGGAAGAGTCTTTCGTATAAACCTCGGAAACCTTTCGCACGGCCAACCGTTTCAACCAATTCATCGCTGGAAATTAAACCATTCTCTGCGTAAGTGATGGCCCACGCAGGAATGTGAGATCTCATTAGAACGC
>DATIBX010000838.1:0-7589 GCA_035457105.1 Pyrinomonadaceae bacterium | reverse complement strand
ATCTTGAGCAAAGTGATGTCGACGATTTGAAGCTTTCAACGCTGGCAGAACAGAACGGAATTAGCGCCTTCCATTTGCAAAGAACCTTTAAGGCTTTGATGGGTATCAGTCCGCATCAATATGCGACGGCGAAGAGATTTGGTCGTTTGAAATCGCTCATCAAGGAAGGCGGATCAGTAACTTCAGCAGTTTACGAGTCCGGCTTCAATTCTAGTAGTCGAGTCTATGAGCAGTCGGCTGCTGAGTTGGGAATGACTCCCGCTACGTATGCAAAGGGAGGACTCGGACTAACGATCACTTACACCATCGCTGATTCACCTCTTGGTCGGTTGTTAGTGGCTGTGACCGAGCGTGGCGTTTGCTCCGTGAAGATGGCAGACACAGATCAAGAGTTAAAAAAGGATCTTGAGGCCGAGTTTCCGCGAGCCGAAATACAACAAAGCGAAACCGAGCTTGAGACAGTTGTTTCGCGGATTCTAAATCATTTGAAGGGTTTTGGATTGACCGTCAATTTGCCGTTGGATATTCGGGCTACTGCGTTTCAGCGTCGAGTCTGGGAGGAGTTGAGCCGAATTCCTTATGGTGAAAGTCGTACATACGGCGAGGTCGCACGTGCGATCGGAAAACCGGGAGCGGTTCGAGCTGTGGGGCACGCTTGTGCGTCCAATCCTGTAGCGCTCTTGATACCTTGTCATCGCGTCATTCGTGAGGATAAGACTTTAGGTGGTTATCGCTGGGGCTTGAAGAGAAAGCAGAAGTTATTGGAGACGGAGAAAGGGAATAAGATCTAAAAGACGTGGGAAATAGGGCGTGTACGACATATAGGGCCTATTTCTTAAGCAATGGTCCTTTTCTCACGATGGCTGCGCGTTATGTATGGGGGGGCGAAGGATGGGCGATTTGGAAGACAGGCGATGGGGCGCGCTTCCTAGCGCGCGCTTGCTCCAAGTCGCCCGAGGGGAAGAAGTCCAGAGATCATATGCGCCAGTTTGCAATAGTAGCATCGCTCTTATTCCTAACTATTTCCGCACAGGGACAATCAGCCAAAGAACTCAAGGTCTTTTTTGAAGGCAAGCAGGTAGTTCTTCGTATCGATATGCCTGGCACCGCGAGCGGTGTAAACCTGTATCCAGAGCGATCCCAAGCACTCGATTATCGCGAGTACTCAAAACGCCTGAAGACACATGGGACTGCTCTAGAGGCTGGGAGCCCTGGAAGGATTAATCAACTAAAGGTGAAGTCAAACCATCTCGAAATGCAATTGGGTAGCGTTGCAAACCCCAAGATGGTCCGGTTTAACATTCATTTCGATCGGATTGACGAGTGGATGCTGACTCCCGCAACCATCGTCGATGCTTTACAGCGTTACGTACAGTTCGCGGATTCCGATCTGAATGCGGTCAAACTAACAAGCCCGTCAACTTCTTCATATGCGACCGGTTATGTCCGGCATCGTGTCGTTCAACTCGGACCACGCACGACATATTTACAAGTCGGAATGAGGCAGAATGAAGCTGTTCGTCTGTTGGGCGAACCCGTCTCGATTACCAGAACAAACAGGGACGAAGGTTTGGTTTCTGTTTACGAATTCAGACGCAGTATGGGGCGTACTTTGATTGCGGAGTTTTCGTCGGGAAAGCTGATCCGCTATCGAACGGAATCCGTGTGACCAAAGTAACCACCGAGGTGGTTGCAGGTAATAATTGATATTTGAGAGTGGACAGTTAAGAGTTACTAAGGGCGCGATCGTGAGTAAAAATCAGATCCCAATCTCAGGTAATGCCAAATCAAAATTTGGTACGAACAAGGCCCCAAATGCGTAACTGGCGACTGTTAATTCTGAAATATCAAATATCCAATCTCAAATCCCAAGCTCCAAGACCAAAGCTCAAAGCCCCAATCTATTCCACCGTCACTGACTTAGCCAGGTTCCGAGGCTGATCCACATCACAGCCACGACGAACCGCTATGTGATAAGCAAGTAGTTGCAAGGGAACAATCGATAAAATCGGCGTAAGAAGATCGCTGGCCGGCGGGATCTCAATCACATGATCAGACACCATCGACGACATCGTATCTCCCTCGGTCAAAACTGAAATGACAATGCCTTCGCGAGCCTTCACTTCGACAATATTCGAATGAGTTTTCTCGTACCGTAGTTCTGATTGCCGGTTTCCTTCCTCACGTGTATTGACGAACAGAACCGGGAGCCTTTCGTCGATCAGTGCGTTTGGACCGTGCTTCATCTCACCTGCGGGATATCCTTCAGCATGGATGTAGGAAATCTCTTTGAGTTTGAGAGCACCTTCGAGAGCCACCGGAAAATTGATTCCCCGACCGAGATACAAGAAATCCGTCGAGCGAAAAAACTCCTTCGACAACTCTTCAATCGCATCTGATTCGTTTAACAAGTGCTCGAGCTTAACCGGAAGCTCAGCTAGCTCCTGGGCATGGAATTTCGCTCCATCCTGAGTCAATACGCCGCGCAATTGGCCGAGGTAAAGACCGAGAAGATAAAGCGCAACCATCTGGCCCGTGAACGCTTTGGTCGAGGCCACCCCGATCTCTGGTCCAGCATGAGTCATGATCGTTCCATCTGCCTCGCGCATGATCATCGAACCCTGAACGTTGCAGATGGCGAGCACTTTGGCTCCCAACTCTTTCGCTTCGCGCAACGCCGCGATCGTATCCGCCGTTTCACCAGACTGCGAGATCACGAGGAGCAGATCGTTTTCGCTCATCACCGGGTTGCGATAACGAAACTCGGAAGCATAGTCGACATCCACGGGAATACGCGCGAGCTGTTCAATCATGTACTTGCCGGCCAGACCTGCATGCCAGGATGTTCCACAAGCTGCGATTTTGATGGATGAAAATCTTTTGAAATCGGCCTCAGTAATATTGGCCATCTCATCGAGGAAAACGTGTCCAGTATCAAGTGAGATGCGTCCCTGGACCGTGTCGCGAAGAGAGCGTGGCTGTTCGTAAATCTCCTTCAGCATGAAATGCTTGAACCCACCTTTCTCCGCCATGATCGGATCCCAGGTGATTCGCTGAATGGAGGGCTGTACCGAGTTGCCCTCAAAATCAGTAACTCTCACTGCTTCTTTATTGATAATCGCGATCTCGCCGTCACCAAGGAAGAAGACGTCCCTTGTATGTTGAAGAATTGGTGGAATGTCAGACGCTACGAAGAACTCGCGATCTCCAAGTCCAACGACAACGGGTGGTCCTTGTCGCACGGCGATGATCGTGTCTGGCTCATCTGCGTTGATGATGGATAGAGCGAATATGCCTCTAAGCTCAGCGACTGTCGCTCGCACAGCGGCTTCGAATGAATCTCCCTGCTTGAGGTATTCCTCAATCAGGTGTGCAATGACTTCCGTATCTGTCTCGGTTACGAAGCGATGGTCACTTTTTCGCAGACGCTCTTTTAGGGCGAGATAATTCTCGATAATGCCGTTATGTACTACCACTACTCGACCGGTGCAGTCGCGATGGGGGTGCGCATTTTCTTCGGTTGGACGTCCGTGGGTGGCCCATCGAGTGTGGCCGATACCATAGGTTCCGTCGATTGGACTTAGCCGGATTGCTTCTTCCAGGTTTCGCAGTTTACCTTCAGCGCGACGAATCTCGAGATCGTGTCCCTCGTTAACGACTGCGATGCCTGCAGAGTCGTAACCGCGGTACTCGAGCTTGCGCAGACCATCGATAATTAACGGTACGACCTGTTTATTCCCGACATAGCCAACGATTCCACACATTTTGTTTGATCAACTCCCCGTCTGTTATTTGAGCTTCTTCTTAAATTCTGCCGGGACACCTGCGACCAAAGAATTCGCCGGCACGTCTTTGGTTACCACCGAGCCTGCGGCGGTGACTGAACCTGCGCCAACGCGGACCGGGGCCACTAACATTGTGTCCGAACCAATCTTGACGTCATCTTCAATAATAGTTTCATTCTTTCGCACGCCGTCGTAGTTACAAGTGACAGTGCCGGCTCCGATATTAGTCTTTGATCCGATCGTCGCATCGCCAAGGTAACTGAGATGCATCGCCTTTGTTTCACGACCCAAGACCGACTTCTTAACCTCAACAAAGTTACCAACCATCGCCTTGTCCTCAAGCCTTGAATTCATGCGCAAGTGAGCAAATGGTCCAATGACACAGTCTGACCCAACCTCAGATTCGACAATAACGGAGTGGTCTTTTATCACCACGTTATCGCCGATGATCGAGTTTGAGATGCGCGAGCCGTAACGGATCTCGCAGTTTTCTCCGATGATTGAGCGCCCCTCAACAGTCACGCCGGGATAGATCACAGAGTCTCTACCAATCCGAGCATCGGCACTGATATAAGCGTGAGAAGGATCGATAAAGGTCACGCCACTTTCAACCATCAAACTGCGAATTGTTCCGCGTCGTAGAAGATTCTCAAATTCTGCCAACTCGGCTCGGGTGTTGATTCCCGATACTTCGCGTGCGTCATGATGCAGATAAACGTCGACTGCTTCGTGGTTGGCCTGAAGAATTTCAGCGACATCTGTCAGGTAGTATTCGCCCTGATCATTCACGGGTTTGATATGACGTAACGCGGAAAACAGCTTATTGGTGTCGAAGCAGTAGATGCCCGCATTGATTTCCCGGATCTGGCGTTGTTCGGGAGTAGCATCGCGATGCTCCACGATCTTTTCAAACGTTCCGCTCTCATCTCGAATGATTCGGCCGTAGCCCGTCGGGTTCTCAAGTCGGACGCTTAAGATTGTGCACGCAGCATTTGTGGCTCGGTGATGTTCGACAAAGTGTTGCAGGGTTTCGACTTTGATCAGTGGCACGTCACCGGAAAGGATGAGCAAGAGTGAATCAGAACTCTCTAACGCTTTTCTCGCCGATTCGACGGCATCACCGGTTCCGTTTTGGCGCGCCTGCACTACGAAACGCGCTCGATCGCCCGCCTCGGCGAGCACAGCATTTTCTACCAGTTCAGCTTGATGTCCAACGACGACAAGAATTGACTGCGGAGACAATGCCAGAGACGTGCGCGTCACGTGCCCGACCAGGGTCAGCCCACCAAGCTCGTGAAGTACCTTCGCCCGGCGAGACTTCATACGAGTTCCCAGACCAGCTGCGAGTATCAATACCTCCAGTGGTTTTACTGATGCGATCTTCTCAGACAAGTGTTTCTCCGTATTTTGGTGCTTAGGCGGTAACTGCTGAACGCTGATAGGCACGCTGGCGGCAGCTTAGAACTACTTCCGCCAATCGATCTGAATTGTGCCGCACTTTCTCTCCAGCATCGAGCAGATCGGCGCGCACAACTTCTGTAACTTGATCGACGACCTCATCGATGGGATCGTCGATCCCGATTTGATAGGCATCCTCAGCGGCGTAAAGCTCTTCCTGTTCTTTGCTAATTCGACGGTCGTTAACGATTACGAAATCGAAGTGAATCTCAGGGGCGTATTTCTCAACTGTTTCAAGGTGTTGTCTCGCGGTATACCCGTCGGTTTCGCCAGGTTGCGTCATCAGGTTATTGATGAAAATCTTTGTAGCCTGTGTTTCTCCAATCACTCGGGACACCTGAGAAACCAGCAGGTTAGGCAGGATACTCGTGTAGAGAGATCCTGGGCCAACCGTGATTACATCAGCGGCGCGGATTGCCTTCAGAGCCTGCGGTAAAGGAAGACACTGCTCCGGCTCCAATCGAAGCCTGCGAATGGGTATGGCAGAGGCTGAGATTTGTGTTTCCCCGCGAACAACCGCGCCGTCTTCGAGCTCTGCGACGAGTCTGACGTCGCTGATCGTGGCTGGATAGATGTGACCCTTGCTCGCGAGAATATCTGATGAAAGCCGAATGGCTTCTGTAAAGTCTCCGGTTACTTCCGTCAACGCGGCGAGAAACAAGTTGCCGAAGCTGTGGCCCCCAAGTTCTCCTTCGCCTCGAAAGCGATGACGGAACAGCCGCGCAAGCAAGCTCGAATCTTCCGACAAGGCGATCATGCAATTTCGGATATCACCTGGAGGCAACATCTGCAATTCTTCACGAAGACGTCCTGAACTACCGCCATCATCCGACACCGTCACGATCGCAGATAAGCTGTCGATCCAGATCGGGTTAGAAGTAACGCCAACCAACTTTTTTAAGCCAGCCAACAGTGTCGAGAGGCCCGTTCCTCCGCCAATGGCAACCAGGTTCTGACCGGAAAGGTTAAACATCTTCTGCAATGGAAACTCACTCCATGGTAAGCAAAGTTCCGCTTGGGACGGGAATCATAACCTAAAGACGGCGTTTCTCAAGCCAGGGCGCTAACTGTTAAGAGGTCGGAACTGATAGCTCGTTCAGGAAGGATTGCTGAAGATGAGCCGGTCGAAGTCTGGGTCGTTGCGAAGCGGATTGAGATCATGATCGTGTTGCGCTCGGACACGGAGATTCGGCTGAAGATCGAGGGCACGCTGGAGAGACTCGAGCGCGAGATCGATTGAGCCGAGCCGAGCGCGAGTTGCAGCGAGGCCATAATGAATGTGCGCAGCTTCCGGTTCGCGCTTTAAAGCACGTTCAAACATTTCCTGAGCTGCCACATATTCACCACGGTTTAACTCGATGACTCCACGGTCATAAAGAGAATCAGCGTCACGCGGAAGAATACTTTCGGTTCGCAACCGTGATTCTGCTATTGCCAGGTACGTTCTAGCTCGGGCCGCGACCTCAGAGACCTGGGAATACTTTTCGAGCAGGGACCGAAATTGATTACGGGCTTCAGCGAAGCGTCCGCGGGCAAATTCTTTATGGGCACGTTCGAAAGCTACCAGAGCAGCCGACTCGTCTTGTGTAGGAGGTCTCGGCTGAGGAGGTGTTGTTATGGCACGAACCGCCCGTACGGCAGCGACCTTCTGCGTCTTTTTGACTCTCTGAACGAGGGCTTTCTTAGCTACAGCAGTCTTTCGCGCGGCCGCCTTAGGCGCCGCTTTGGCTGCCGGCTTCTTAGTTTTAGCCGGTGCTGGTTTTGCCTTTGCCGTGACCTTCTTGCCCGCTGTGACCTTTTTGCTTGCTGGCTTAACCGACGTCGCTCGTTTTGCTTTTGGGAGGGAAGAAGCCGTTTTAGCTACGCGCTTCGCGGTTTTCGCCGATGCTCGCTTTGCAGTCGGACGGGCGGATGATCGTCGCAGGCCTTTTGTGAGACTGCTGCTCATGTCCGGTATCTCAAAAAGGCTGCTCACCGTCGCGAGCAGCCGAAGAATGGGCGGAGCTTAGCACATATAGGCGCCCTAAATCAACGAACACAAGAATTTGCGGTCACCCAACCAAATCCATGACTCCCCGTCCTTTTAAAAGCAATAACAAAGAAAAACCTTGATGGTCATTGTTGGCTATGTTAAAGTGCGTGGTGGCTTACGAAGGTCGATTTGACCTAGGCGCAATGCCCCAACCGATTTAGTAACCTCTTTTACTTTCAAGATTTGCGACCCGCAATGCGGCGGTTCGGGTTCACTCTCCAATAGAAAATTCCCACCCGGCCTTCAACAAAGAGTCGTACCGATGGCAGACACTCCAATCCTGTTGCGCGAACAGCAGTACCACCAGATAAAGG
>DATIBX010000837.1:0-2297 GCA_035457105.1 Pyrinomonadaceae bacterium | reverse complement strand
CTCGGTCCAATATTCTTTGCTGTGGTCAAGCAGCTCCGATCGCGGCGCTAATGCTCTCGACCGGCGCCCGCCGTGTCGAAGCAGTCCAGTTTGGTTTTGAGCCAGTACTCATTCTCTGCGAGCTCAACGTAGCTTCAGCGCTGCTCGACATGCCGTCGTTTCCGACTACATTCACTCGTGAGGAAATCGACGGCGTTCTCGCAGACCCGGAGACACTGATTGATTGTCTGGTTTGGTATGACATCGGAGACGAAAAGACTTTCCCCTACCTCGATTACCTTACAAAGATCCGTGACGACAAACATGCCGCGTGTTCAATCATAGCCTTGAAACCATGTATCGACGGCCAGCGAGCCGAAGTCGAGTTTGCTGCGATGCGCAGCGGAAAATCGAGTTTTCGAGCAGCGGCTGACGCGTTCTATCGCGAGGTGAAACGGTCGATCGATGAGCATCGAGATCTGAGAGTTGAAAGTCCTCTTCAGAATCTTCTGAAAGAAAATATTCTGGTGGTGTCGGACACAGATTTCCATGACGTATAACCCTCACATCGTGCAAAAGATTCTCTATCGTGGCCAGTCGAGGGATCATGGTGTCGTCCTCGCTTCTGGTTGGCGTGAGTTCTGGCACGCGAGACAAGTGTTGATGTCAGATGTACTGCCGCTCAGCGAACGTTACCTGGAAGGCAAACTCCAACAATCAGCCTTCGTAAACAAACTCTCCACAATCGCTGCGACGGCCAAATCGAAGCCAACGCTTCACCGGTTTCTTCAGGAGAAAAGCGGGCAACGTCTGCTCGTAGATCTCGTGGATCAGATCCGCGATTCCTTTAACGTTCAATGGCAGTCGCGGATCTTTCGCGCACAGTTATCGTTGCTCGAAAGATCTTGTTTCCTTCGTTACCAATCCTATCTGTTCAATGAGACGCAGGATGATTTTTTGAAGCCGCTCGTGCAATCAACGTTAAAACGTCTCGCGCAGCTTTTGATGGAGTTCTACGACGCTCATCGCAGTTCTTTTGATGTGGACATGCGGATCGCTCAGGTCGCCATGGATTTTATGGGCGTGCTACAGCAGTATGGCGCGGTCGACACTCCCGGCTTGGATTTGACCGATGAACTTGACGTCGCGCTGTGGTTTGCAAGTCATTATTACGACAAGGAGTCAGATAAGTACTATCCATTGCCGGAGGGCGAGTTCGGATGGATTTACGAAGCGCAGGTTCCAGTGGTCACCTGGAAGGATGACGGGCACGACACGGGAATTCAGACCCTGCCAAATGTCCGCGCCGTCGATCTGAGTAATCTTTCACCGCTACTCGTACGAATATCGCGACAACACGGATACTACGCGATTCATAATTCAGGCTGGGACAGAATCCTCGACTTCGCGAGTTTGTTCCAGATGAACAAGCGATCTGCCAGCCACTATGGCTCCTCCGAGGAAATCAAAGATCGATTAAGCACGAGGGGACTTACGCAAACCTATCTGTTTCCTTGTCCACAGGAAGATCCCTTCAAGGCTTATTTAGTTGAGCATAAGGTCAAAACATTTAAGTAAAGAGGTTGACTGACATGCCGAACGCATTGACTTACTACAATCGCGGGGTCAAGCATCAAGATGCAGGACGCTTCAACGATGCCATCACAGACTTTACCTCCGCCCTCGCACTCGATTCTTCGCTGGTCAGCGCTTACGTAAATCGTGGACTTGCTTATTCCGATTTGGGAAAGTACGCCGAAGCGCTCGCCGACTACGCGAAGGCCATTGCATTGAACCCCAGCGCGCAAAACGCACACTTCAACCGCGGTACGACATACGAGCTAATGGGGCGATACGCTGAGGCAATCGAAGACTACGCCACGGCGATTACGCTTTACCCGAATGATGCGCAAGCTTTTTACAATCGAGGCAATTTGTATCGAGAACTCGGAGACTTGAAGAAGGCGCTCAACGATTTCAACGACGCTATCAGGATTGATCCCACACTGACTCGTCCTTATACGAATCGCGCCGGCGTGTACTTCATGTTGGGACTCTACGCGGAAGCGTTACAAGACTATTGGGTGGTCGTCCAAATGGATCCCAACGATTCCCTTGCACTCAACAACATCGGCACCATCCTCGTAAACCTCGACAGGCTCTCCGACGCCCTTCCCTTTTTCGAACGCTCCGCCCAACTTGGCTTTCGTGATGCTCAACAAGCGGCCGCTCAAATCCGGCGCGAGCTTGGATTGACGACCTAACGCATACTCACTCTGTTGAGCGTGCGAATTCGCTGGGTGAGCGGCCGGTCAGGC
>DATIBX010000836.1:0-69487 GCA_035457105.1 Pyrinomonadaceae bacterium | reverse complement strand
GAACTTACAAGCATGGTTGCGAGGATCACTAAATGAAGGATTCGATCAAGCATAAGTTTTGCAGTGAACTATTTGACATTTCCACTCTTAAGAAAACGGGCATCAAAGGCTCGGGGTAGCAAGTCGATCATTTCAAAAGTTTCGCTCTTGCCGTCCAAGTTGGCGAAAACAATTTTTGCCCCGCGCGCGAACTCCCAGATTATCTGGCGACAAGTGCCGCAAGGTGGCGTTAGTGTTTCGGTATCGGCCACGACGGCGAGTTCGGCGAAGTTGCGTTCACCTTCAGATAACGCTTTCCAAATTGCCACGCGCTCAGCGCAAACAGTTAGCCCATAGCTGGCACTTTCGACATTACAGCCTGTATAGACTTTGCCGTCCTCTGTTCTGATTGCGGCTCCGACTAAAAAATTAGAAAAAGGTGCGACTGACTGCAACCGCGCTTTCTTGGCAGCGTCGATCAATGACTCGGAATTTTGTTCGCTCAAGCTCGACCTCCGATGGTTGACAAAGCACTGGCCAGCCTTTCGCGAATCTTTCCGCTAAGCAAATCAATGCTCACAAGATTGTGACCACCTTCTGGAATGATCACGTCAGCAAAACGTTTTGACGGTTCGACAAACTGCATATGCATCGGCCGAACGGTGGCCAGATACTGCTCAATTACCGATTCGACAGTGCGGCCTCGTTCAGCAATGTCGCGACGGAGGCGCCTGATAAAACGGATGTCATCCGGCGTATCAACGAACACCTTGATGTCCATTTGTTCCAGCAGCCGGGCCTCGGAAAATATCAAAATGCCTTCGACTATCACGATCGGCCGCGGCTCAACCGTTCTTACTTCAGTCATCCGATTGTGAGTGCGGAAATCATAAAGGGGCAGATCAATAGGTTCGCCTGCCTTTAATTTTCGCACGTGATTTACGAGTAAATCGTTATCAAGTGCGTCTGGATGATCAAAGTTGGCGAGATGACGGTAATCAAGCGGTAAGTCTTTAAGATTTCGATAGTAAGAGTCCTGCTGGATAAAAACGACCTGGTCAGCGCTAACTGATTCCAGAATTCTGTTTGCAACGGTCGTTTTTCCTGAACCCGTGCCTCCGCAAATGCCAATTATCATGCGTGACTTCCAACCTTCTCACATTCAAACTCTCGCGTGCACTCGGCCCACAACGTTGCGCAGTAGTTCTGTGAATGTTGCTCTAACCCGATCCCCGGTCGCCATGACTTCTTCGTGATTGATGGGTTGATCACTAATACCAGCAGCCATGTTCGTGATACATGAGATACCTAAAACTTCCATATCCATCTGACGAGCAACAATTGCTTCAGGAACGGTGCTCATGCCTACTGCATCAGCCCCAAGGTTTCTCAACAGGTGTATCTCGGCCGGAGTTTCGTAACTTGGACCACCAAGGGCTACGTAAATGCCCCGCCTGATTTCGATGCCGAGTTCGCGGGCTGCCTCGATCACAATTTCCTGTAAGGCCGGCGAATAAACCGCCGTCATATCTGGAAAGCGTGGTCCAAACCGATCATCATTTGGGCCTCGTAGCGGATTGTCGCCCATCAAATTCAGATGGTCGCTCAAAACCATTAGTGCGCCCTGGGTCAGTTGAACGTTAATACCTCCTGAGGCATTGGTGAGAATCAAACTGTTAATACCAAGCAACTTGAAAGTCCTGATGGGAAACGTCACCTCTTCAAGCGAGTAGCCTTCGTAAAAATGCACCCTGCCCTGCATTGCTACCACTGGAACTTTGTCTACGGTTCCGACCACCAGACGTCCCGCGTGTCCCTGCGCGGTTGATTTGACGAAGCCTGGGATCTCGCTGTAAGGAACAGCAACGGAGTCTTCGAAATCGTCAGCGAACCCACCAAGCCCGCTGCCGAGCACAATTGCAATTCGAGGTTCTACGCCGATTCGAGATCTAATCAGTCGGGCCGCATGTTCTGCACGCTCATACACGCTCGCGGTTGCCACTCTTTCAGCCATCACTTCGCTATTTTTCCTTCCTATACGGAATACCAAGGGCAAGGGGCGGTCGCGACGATCCTATAAAGCCAGCCAAAACGATAATGGTCAAGACGTAGGGAACGATTGCGATGAACTGGACCGGTATATCCTCACCCGATGGCAACTTTATCAGGCCTTGTATTTGATTTGAAAATGCCTCGGTGAATCCAAATAACAAGCAGGCTAACAGCGTTTGGATTGGACGCCACTTGCCGAAGATCAATGCGGCAAGAGCAATGAAGCCTCTACCGGCACTCATGTTTCTGGTGAACAATGACGACTGCCCAATTGATAGATAAGCACCACCCATTCCTGCCAGCGCACCCGCGAGTAATACTCCGGAGTAACGCAATCTTTCAACGCTAATGCCGGCAGCATCGGCAGCCTCAGGCTTCTCACCAACCGACCGAAGTCGTAAACCAAATGGCGTTCGATTCAAAACATACCAACTGGCCGCTACGATCAGGGCCAGTGCCAAGCCTATGATTTTAGGGTTTTGCGGTAACAAATGATCTTTTGGCAGCTGCGGCGTCGAGCCGGATGATAGAAAAAGGGCGCCACTCAGAAATCCTGGTATGCCCAACATCAGAATATTTAACGCTGCTCCGCTGACAACCTGGTCCGCTCTAAACCGAATGCAAACAAGTCCATAAATAGTTGCCAAAAACAGACCGGCCGCAATCGCTGAGACTAAACCAAGCCATGGGCTGGCCGTTCCTAACCCGAGCTTTACGTCAGCTGCGTAAGTCACCGCAGCCGCAGTAAACGCCCCGGCCAGCATCTTTCCCTCGAGTGCGATGTTGATAACTCCTGATCGCTCTGAGAACAAGCCACCCAAAGCGGCAAGTATCAGCGGCGCCGCCAGCCTGATGGTGGACCACAATAATTCCAGCGTGAAGATGTCTTTCATCGTTTTAAACTTTCGACTGTTTGAGCAAACCAAACTTGCTAAAAGGACCACGGAAAAGACCTTCAGCGGCAACAAACAGTATGATTATGCCCTGCAAGACCTGGACGATATCTTTGGTAACGTGTTCGGAAAAGCCGTCTACATAAATCCCGCCATGTTGCAGCACCGCAAAAAGCAACGCCGACAAGATAACTCCGACGGGATGATTACGACCTAGTAACGCGACAGCGATTCCGGTGAAGCCGTAATTATCAGAGAAGCCGTCGTAATAACGGTAACGATAGCCCAGCACTTCGTTGATACCCACCATGCCGGCCAACGCACCTGATACTGCCATAGCAATAACAATTTGCTTCTTGACGGAAATGCCTCCGTACTCCGCTGCCGAAGGATTGCTGCCAGTAGCCCGGATCTCATAACCCCATTTTGTGCGCCAAAGAAAAAGGTAGACCAACAGGCAACACAACAACGCCAGGAGAAACGAAAGATTCAAGGGGATCCTTTCGGGAAGCGTCGGAATGAATTTTCCCAGGCGGGCAATATGAGCGCCGTATCCAATCGGAGTCGATTGCAGAATTGGGTCTCCAGGAGCTCGGTAATGATATTGGGTGAAATAGCTAACCAGCGCGACAGCGATGAAGTTCAACATGATCGTGTTGATGACTTCATGAGAACCAAATTTCGCTTTCAGAATTCCAGGAATGGCAGCCCAGAACGCGCCGGCAGCTATAGCGGCGATACAGCACATCGGAACAAGTAGCCACGCTGACAGATTGAAAAAGGTGATTCCGACCCAGGCAGTGGCAAATGCAGCAACGTAAAGTTGACCTTCTGCGCCAATATTAAAAAGTCCGCAACGAAAACCGACCAAGACCGCGAGTCCGGTGAAGATCAAAGGAGTGGCGTGAAACAACGTGTAGCCAATGCCATCAGGCCAGGAGAATGCACTACCGAGCAATAGGCTATAAGCGGTGATGGGGTTATCGCCGACCAATAAAATAAGAATGCCGCCAACTATGAAAGCGGCGACAACGGCGATAAGCGGGAAAAGCAGTTCGCGAAGCAATTTGGTCATTTAGGGTTGGTCTTCGGTTTTCGGTCTTTGATCTTTGGTCTTTGGTCTTTGGTCTTGGTCTTTAATCTAGTCGCAGTAACGACCAAAGGACGAAGGCCAAAGACCAAGGCCTTCAATGTCCCCGAGTCATCAACAGTCCAATCTCTTCCACCGACGCTACCTTCGGATCGACCTCACCTACAATTCGACCTTGATGAATGATTAACAAGCGATCCGAGAGACTTGTGACCTCTTCAAGTTCGGCTGAAACCAACAGAATCGCGCAGCCCGCGTCGCGCAGTTCCACAAGCTTGCGATGAATGAACTCAATCGCACCGATATCTACGCCGCGCGTTGGTTGCGACACCAGGAGCAGTTTTGGGTCAACTCTGAACTCTCTGCCGATTATCAACTTCTGCTGATTACCACCTGATAGAGAACGAGCCGACAGCAAAGCATTCGGAGGACGCACGTCAAACGCTTTAATGATTTCATTACAACGCTGGTCTATCGCATGCTCGTCAAGAAACACACCGCCCGCCGTTGCTGATGCAATTGGCGGTCTGTAATGAACTCCTAAAATCGAATTTTCGGCAAGATCAAAATCGAGTATCAGGCCGCGGCGGTGACGGTCCTCAGGGATATGAGCAATGCCCAACTCTCGCCGGGAACGAGCTCCTAACACCCCAATCTCTTTTCCTTCAAAAAGCATCTGCCCTGAAAGTTGGCCTGACGTAAGACCCGCCAGTGCTTCTATCAACTCGGTCTGACCATTTCCCTCGACGCCGGCAATCCCCACTATCTCACCGCGCCGTACATTAAATGACACATCATTGACGCGTTTCGTACCGTCCGGGGTTGTGACCGTTAACTTCTCGACAACCAGTTCAGGATCTCCTGGCCGCGCATCTGGCTTGTCAACACGCAGTAAGACCTCTCTGCCCACCATCATTCGTGCCAGGTCAGCTGCGTTAGTATCCTTGGTCTGTACCTCGCCTACCACTTTGCCATCGCGCATCACTGTTACTTCGTCCGAAATCGCCAGCACTTCACTTAGCTTATGGGTGATGATAATCACGGTCTTCCCCTGCTCGCGCATGCGGCGAAGAATGACAAAGAATTCCTCGACTTCGAGTGGGGTGAGCACGGCGGTCGGTTCATCGAGGATTAGGAGTTTGGCATGACGATACAGAGCCTTAAGTAGTTCGACGCGTTGTTGTTGGCCCACCGAAAGGTGTTCGACAATGGCATTGGGATTAACGGCGAGCTTGAACTCTTCAGACAGGTGCCTGATTTGATCGGCGGCACTCTTCAGATCCATAGCGAACGCTGAACCTGGTTCCGCACCAAGTACTATGTTTTCTGCGACCGTCATTGGCTCGACGAGCATGAAGTGCTGATGGACCATGCCGATGCCTAGAGCGATTGCATCATGAGGAGAACGGATATCCCTGACCTTACCATCAACAATTATTTCTCCGCTGTCAGGGGTGTAGAAGCCATAAGCGATGCGCATTGCGGTGGATTTACCAGCGCCATTCTCGCCAACAATTGCGTGAATCGTGCCCCGTTTAACGACAATATTCACCCGATCGTTCGCCACCACATCACCGAAGCGTTTAGTGATGTTCTTAAGTTCAAGCATGTTGGGTTGGTCTTGGGTCTTTGGTCTTTGGTCTTTGACGACTTCCAATCAATCTAACGACTCAAGCAATTCTAGGTGCGGAAGCGCCTCTTCAACGAGCCGATAGAACCTAAGTAAGAATTGAGTTTTGGAGTCAACTCTCGAATTACAGGTACCAACTCATCAATCTGTGCCTGCGTCAAAAGATTTCTTTTGTACGCGCGCCGTAACCAGTGCTGAGTTTCATATAACGAGCCGCGGGCCACTCTCAAGAAACGTCTCAGTTCCGGTTCAGTACCTCGACCACTGCCTTCAGCAATATTTGCTCCCACGCTGTCAGCAGCCTTAACAATTTGGATACCTACTGTGTTTCTCGCGAAGTAATCCCAACGGACTACGATCCCCCAGATTTGATCCGCTAGTCGCTCTGACAGCCTGTAAATGTGAAGATTCACAAAGTTAGTCTTTTCCATCTCGGTTTCTCCTGAGGAAAGATTGATAAGACCAAAAATCAAAGATCAAAGACCAAAGACCAAAAGACTGGGCCTTAATTACCCATTGCGTCTGTCACCTTTATCTGGCCCGCGATGATTTTCTGCTTGGCGGCCTCCGCTTCCTGTATCGCCTCAGCAGATACGATGTCCTTGTTGTTTTCATCCATCGCGTAACCAACGCCATCTTTGTCCAAACCAAATACATGCAGGCCAGGTGAGAATTTTCCTTCTACTACTTCCTGCACAATGTTGTAGACCGCGTTGTCGACACGTTTCACCATGCTGGTAAGAACAAACCCGGGCTTCACCATGTTCTGATTCGAGTCCACTCCAATTACAAAGTGAGTGGCTCGGCCATTTTGTTTGCCTTGTTGCTCGACTGCATCGAATGCACCAAGACCGGAATTACCAGCCGCAGTGAAAATCACGTCCGCTCCCTTGCTGATCTGGGCCAACGAAAGCTCTTTTCCCTTCCCTGGGTTATTCCAGGCTGCGTCCGTCACACCAACGTAGTTCTGAATAATTCGAATGTTCGGATTGACTGATTTCGCACCTTCCTCGTATCCCTTTTCGAAGCGATGAATCAGACCGATGTCCATACCGCCTAAGAAGCCTATCGTCCCGGTCCGTGAGGCCTTTGCAGCCAGGATGCCAACCAGATAACTACCCTCGTGTTCTTTAAAAATGAGTGACGCAACATTGGGCAGCTGACTGACGCCGTCGATGATCGCAAAGTTAATATTTGGATAGTCTTTCGCCACCAATTCCATGATAGGAGCTTGAGCAAACCCGACTCCGATGATTAAGTCAAAGTTGCGCTCGGCAAATGCCCTCATGGCCGGCTCAATCGCATTCGGAGTGCCTGGTTCAATATCGCGCAGGACTATGGGTAAATCTTTGGCTGCGCGTTGGACACCCTGCCACGCAGCAGCGTTGAAAGAGCGATCATCTTTTCCACCAATATCGAAGACTATTCCGACATGAATTTTCGAGCGATCTTCAGCCGCCGGAGTCGACTTGTTACAAGAGACCGCCAGCGAGAGCAAACAGACGAGTACGGCAAGCGCTCCCAGTTTGTATTTCATTCGTTAATTATTTCCTTTATTAACTCTGGATGGTCCAACGGCGCCCTCTCATCGATCTGGTAGGCGGCACTGATTCGTGCGACTGCTTCAACCGTTCTGCCAGAATCGCTGCCGTAAACAACACCCAGAACATCACCGACCTTCACCTGGTCGCCTAACTTAACTTCCGCCACAAAACCCACCGCCGGATCAATCACATCTTCGATGCGCACGCGACCGCCACCGATTGCCGCCACTGCATGACCAATTTCTGTCGTCTCTATTCGACTCACAAATCCCGACCGATTGCACTCAATCTTTGTGCCCTGTTTAACCAAAGGCAAAATCTTCCGCGGCGAATCGCAGACTTTTGGATCACCGCCCTGAGCTTCAATATTGCGAGCCAGACATTCCAACACTTCGCCACTTCCAACAACTCGACCTAGTCGCTCACGGGAATCTTCGAGCGACCGTTCGGCGTTGGCGAGAATCAGCATGTGAGCAGCAAGCTCCAGCGACAAGTCCAGTACAGGCTTGGCACCGGCTGGAGCGTCACCCTGGAGCAGATCAATGCACTCCAACACTTCAAGCGAATTTCCAACAGCGCGTCCGAGCGGTTGATTCATATCGGTCAACAACGCTCTCGTCTTAATTCCGCAGGAGTTTCCCGTACTGACTAAGGCGTGGGCTAAATCTTTTGCTCGCGCTTCTTCACGCATGAACGCCCCATTGCCAACTTTAACGTCGATGACCATAGCATCAAGTCCAGCCGCGCCTTTTTTCGAAATGATTGAAGCGACAATGAGTGGAATAGCTTCAACTGTGGCCGTGGCGTCGCGCAATGCATACATCTTCTTGTCCGCTGGGGCCAGTTCAGCAGTCTGTCCGGCCATCGCATAACCAACCTTCTCCAACACCTGCTTAAATTCTTTGGTCGAGAGATTGACTCGATAACCAGGAATCGATTCCAGTTTATCGAGAGTCCCACCCGTATGGCCCAGTCCACGTCCGGAGATCATCGGCACTGAGACTCCGCACGCTGCGACCATGGGAGCGATCAATAAAGACGTTTTGTCGCCCACGCCTCCGGTGGAATGTTTATCGGCTTTTGGTTTGGCAATGTCAGAGAAATCGAGGATGTTTCCGGAAGTGAGCATCGCCTCGGTCAGAGCCTGCTGCTCGTCGTGCGTCATGCCATTGAGAAAGATGGCCATCAGTAACGCACTAATCTGATAATCGGCGATGCGACCGCTCGTGACGCCATCGATAAAAAATCCGATTTCTTCACGCGACAACTCCTTGCCGTCTCTCTTTTTTCGGATAACGTCCTGAGGTCTCAAGTCGATTTTCCTTCAGCAGTCTCCATCAACACAGCAGCCTGAGCTGTAATAGCCAGTCCTTGGCCCACAGCATCGACACCTTCGCCTGATTTGGCCTTAACACTGACACAGCCCTGATCGATGCTTAAGACGCGAGCGATATTTTCGCGCATGGCATCCACATAGCTACGCAGCTTTGGTTGCTCCAAAAGGATGGTAGAATCAACGTTCACCACTCGCAGATTTTTTTCTCGAACCAACCACATGACCCGCGAAAGTAGATCTAAACTGTCGGCGCCTTTCCATTGAGGATCACGTTCCGGGAAATGTACTCCGATGTCTCCCTCACAGATCGCGCCGAGGATCGCATCAGCTATGGCATGGGATAGCGCGTCGGCATCAGAGTGACCTTCGGCACCTCGATCAGAGGCAATGCGCACTCCTCCCAGCACCAGTGGCAGGCCATGAACCAGGCGATGCGTGTCGGTACCGATACCAATACGAAACATATGATTTGAACTTTGGTCTTTGGTCTTTGGTCTTTGAACTTTGAATCTACTTGGCCGTTAACTCCAAGGTCAAAGACCAAAGTTCAAAGGCCAAAGCTCAAAGACCTGGTTCTGCTGTCAGATAAGCCTCGGCGATCAATAGATCGTGAGGGGTCGTAATCTTAATATTCAATGGGCTTCCATCGACGAATCCAATTGGACAACCCAAACGCTCGACTAGCGTGCTTTCATCGGTAAGCAAAGGGTCGGACGTATCAGCCTCAGCGAAAGCGCGCCTTAGAATCTCGTACTTGAAGCATTGAGGCGTCACCGCGCGTCGCAACCGTTCCCGATCTAGCGTTTCAACCACAGAACCACCGTTGATCTTTTTAATAGTGTCTGTAACTCTGGTAGTCAGGATTGCTGCACCAATTTGTTCTGCCGCTGCTATCGTTGCCCCGATATCTTCGACCGTAACCAGCGGCCTCACCGCGTCATGAACGGCAACGATATGAGCAGTGGATGCTCGGATCGACAGCAGGCCGCGCCTTACAGACTCCGTTCGAGTGTTACCTCCAGGTACCACGCGAGCGAGCTTTCTCAAACCATACTTGCCTGCCAGAGAAAGGAAACTTGCAGACTCTTCTGCGGGCAAAACTACAACGAGTTCATCAATGCTCGCACACTGCTCAAAACGCTTGAGCGTGTGAAAGATAATCGGAATTCCTAAAAGCTCTAGAAATTGCTTCGGCCGATCAGTCGCCATCCGGTTTCCTTTACCGGCGGCGGCAATAATCGCGGTATTCATGAAGAGAGACGGATGGATTTAGAGACCGTGGGAATCAAGCTTCGGCGATGGGTTCAGTGTCGCTGATCCGAACAGACCCACCTGCCACTCGCGAATCGCGCGCGGGTCGACGCACACCGCCATTCGTTCGATGGATTTCGTTGTGCCCACAGTTCTCAGCTTCTTCCCACAACCGACCAAAAATCATTTTTCCGGCAGTGGTCTGCAGCACGCTCGTGACAGCGATATCAGCGTTCTTGCCTATCAACTTTCTGGCATTGTCGACGACGACCATCGTGCCGTCATCAAGATAAGCAACACCCTGATTGTATTCCTTACCTTCCTTTAAAATGAAAACCCTCATTGCTTCGCCTGGAAGGACAACGGGCTTCAGCGCATTGGCCAGTTCGTTGATGTTTAGGACACTGACTCCGCGAAGCTGCGAAACCTTGTTCAAATTGAAATCGTTTGTGACGATCACGGCATCAAGCTGTTTACCCAACTCGATTAGCTTGAGATCGACCTCACGAACCGAGGGAAAATCAGTTTCGACAATCTGAATATCCAGCGAACTATTGTTTTGTAAACGATTCAGCATATCGAGGCCGCGCCGGCCTCTCTGTCGCTTGGATGAATCAGGCGAATCAGCTACTTGCTGCAACTCGCGCAAAATAAACTGCGGAATGATCAAGGCTCCGGTCAGAAAACCAGTCTCCGCCACATCAGCGATACGGCCATCAATGATTACCGAGGTATCGAGAATCTTCATGTCGCGCCGTGCAACTTTATCGCTGAAGATTCCTCCTAAAGCAGACAAATCCAAGTAATCGCCTTTCGCAGCTCCTACCATCAACCCAACATAAGCCATGAAGAAGGTTAGGGCGAGGGTGGAAAAGGTCTTAACTTCGTGCGGCACCGATTCCTGTCGGCTAATCAAGAAGCCGATCAAGAAAGCGCCTATGATTCCCAGAATTGATCCAACTGCCGCGCCAATCAAGGTCTTAAGAGTCGCGCGACGAATTCGGAGCTCAAACAGAATAATGCAGATCGCAATCAAGGCCCCTACGCCAGCAGAAATCCATGAATCCCCTGCTACTGGTTTAAGGATGTAACCCGCTGCAATCAGAATCGCTGTAAATATAAGTCGTATAAGGACGACATCCGCATGCATAACAGGGGCATACTATCACGCCGATAAGCACAGCGTCACGAAGATACTGGTCAAATTCAAGCCATTCTGGTGCTAATCTTTGTGCTTTTTCCTTGTTACGCTTTGTCAGGTTGCGACGTTGGGCGCGTTGCGCTTAAATGAGGGCCATGTGGAAAACAGGTTTTGCCTTGATCGTAGTGGCTTTTTGTCTTAGTGCCTGTGCAAGTAAAGGCACAGCGACTTCGCAAACTCCGAACACTCAAAATTCAACTGGAAACCTAACATTCACGGCACCATCAGATTGGGTTTCTGAGAAGGCAACCTCGAGCATGAGGGTAGCTCAATATAAATTGCCCAAGGTGGCGGGCGACGAAGACGATGGCTCACTCGTCATCTATTATTTTGGACAGGGTCAGGGCGGGACTGCGGCAGCCAACATCGACCGGTGGGTAAATCAGATGCAGCAGCCAGATGGTGGATCATCCAAAGATCGGGCTAAACAAAACACCCAGACAATCAATGGCCTGAAAGTAGAAACGGTCGACATTTCAGGTACTTACACTGCTGAGATGGCGCCAGGGAGTGGCACCTTTAACAATAAACCGAACTTCCGAATGAGAGCTGCAGTAGTCGAAACTCCCAAGGGGTCCTACTTCATCAAGCTGGTTGGTCCAGAAAAGACGATTAATAATCAGGACCAGCCCTTTGCAACTTTCTTAAAGTCGCTCGAGTTCAAATAGGATCTCAGGAGTGACGCTGGCTATTTGTATCGGTAGGTGATACGACCTCGAGTAAGGTCGTAAGGCGACATCTCGACGCTCACGCGATCTCCTACCAGAATTCTGATGCGATTCTGTCTCATCTTACCTGAGATCGCTGCGAGGACTACGTGATCACTGTTATTGAGCTTTACCTTGAAAAAGGCATTGGGCTGCTTGTCGATAATGACGCCCTCTGCCGGAATGAGATCTTCTGCTGCCAAGTGTTAGTCTCCTTAATGTTGTGTCTTGTGATTTGTATCTAGCTCTTCGTGCCTGACCCCTGGGTTGAGGTTGCTGCATATTTTCATGCTGCAACGACTCACCAAGGACCAGGCACCGAGCACGATTGTTACCAGCGGGGTTCGCGATTACCGCCGCCAAAATTACCACTGCCACCGCGGCCTGGTCCACGTCCACCGCCACCACCACCGCGTCCGCCACGGAATCCGTTTCGGCCACCACCGCCTCCGCCGCCAGAGCGTGGCTCGCGGGGCTTAGCTTCATTTACCTTCAAAGCGCGTCCGCCAACTTCCTTACCGTCGAACTGACTAATGGCGGCTTCACCTTCTTCTTTGCTCGCCATTTCGACGAAACCAAAACCGCGTGAGCGTCCTGTCTCACGGTCTTCGACAACACTTGCTGATTCGACAGTGCCCGCCTGTGCAAACAACTGTTCCAAGTCCTGGCTTGAAGTCGAAAACGACAAATTCCCTACATACAGTTTCATAGACATTTACTTACCTCTTCCCCTTTTCAGGAAACTAAAGAAGCTACGAATCGGATTTGCTTCGGAGAAACGGTAGTCAGACGAAGGACCCGGTGGTCGGATGCTCTAAACGAGCGGCTTCTGATTTTTAAATTGTCCAGCTCTCGAACCATCCCAACGTCCGCGGTCGATCCGCCCAGACGCACACCGTCGATAAGCGAGAGAGGATTGGCGCGGAAACTATGCACCATTGTCACTTAACAATCAAGCGTTCGGTCAAAACCGAAGGTGGCTCGCATCAAAGTGTGGTTGGGATAGGGAAAAGTCGAGACAACTGGATTTTGCTCTGCAAATTGAGTAAGAAACAGCAGTAAGCAATGAGCCGGGGTTGCTAAAATTAGACAGTCGACCTTCAGGACCAAACCAACTGGGATAAGAACTCACCGCTCCGCAGAACCGTGTAGAAACGCGAAAACTAATGACTCAGAACAAAAACCACTCGTCAGATTTGAACTTACTTGAAATAGCGCGAAACACAATGATTCACGAGGGCTTCGAACCGGATTTTCCCCCTACGGCGATGGCCGAAGTGGCAAAACTCAACGGTGACAGCCCGCATGCGAGCCCCACGGTGCGCGATCTCCGAGGGTTACTCTGGTCCTCAATCGATAACGTTGAGTCAAAGGACCTGGATCAGGTTGAATACGTTGAACAGAATGGTGACCAGATTAAGGTCTTCATTGGAATAGCTGACGTCGATTCTTACGTGGCCAAAGGTTCTGCCGTAGACCTACATGCTTTTGAGAACACAACTTCAGTTTACACGGGCGTAAGAACGTTTCCGATGCTTCCCGAGAAGCTCTCTACGGACGTGACATCGCTGGTGCAGGACCAAGATCGGCTGGCAGTCATCATTGAATTTGGAGTGCCCCAGGATGGTCAGGTTGTCCCACGTGAAGTCTATGCAGCATTGGTCCGGAACAAGGCGAAACTATCATACGACTCGGTAGGCAAATGGCTCGACAACAATGGAACAATTCCTGAGCCGATTACCAAAATCGCGCAATTAGAGGACCAAATCAAACTGCAGGCCGAGGCCGCGAGGCGTCTGCTGGCAACTCGGCGAGCCAACGGCGCACTGGAGTTAGAAACGATTCAAACCACTCCCGTGATGGACGAGAATGGAAGTGTTGTCGACCTGAGTGTGACCGAGCAAAACAGTGCGCGCGACATCATTGAAAATTTCATGATTGCCGCAAACGTCTCGATGTCAGATTATCTGGGCACACACGGCGTTACTTCACTCCAGCGAATCGTAAGAACGCCGGAAAATTGGCCGCGCATTGTTGAAATGGCTGATGAACTGCACGAGTCTCTGCCTGGCGAACCGGATGCTCGAGCGCTAGCAGAATTTCTGGAACGAAGGCGAAAGTTAGATCCAGATCATTTTCCTGACCTTTCACTTGCCGTCGTTAAGCTCCTTGGCCCAGGCGAGTATGTCGCCCAGCGTCCCGAGGACCGCGGCGAGGGCCACTTTGGTCTCGCGGTCCATAACTACATCCATTCAACAGCTCCGAACCGTCGCTATGCAGACCTGATCACGCAGCGGCTACTCAAGAGTTCGCAGTCGTCCAACAACACTCCTTATTCGTTTTCCGAATTAGAACAGATCGCCGATCACTGCAATGAACGTGAAAGTGCTGCGCGAAAAGTAGAGCGAAAAATGAGGAAAGTCGCCGCTGCTGTCTTGTTGAAAAATCGAATCGGAGAGGAATTTGATTCGATTGTGACGGGAGTTACCCCTAAAGGAACATTTGTCCGCACAATCAAGCCTCCTGTCGATGGACTTGTGGTCCGTGGAAAGGAAGGCTTGAAAGTTGGACAACACGCACGCGTAAGACTGCAATCAACCGATCCTGCAAATGGTTTTATCGATTTCGCGGTTGTTCGTCACGCGTGACCGAGCTTAAACGGTTGCACTCCTGGCACTCGAAGTTCTGAACAGGAACGTCAATACTATTCCTGCTACGAATCCTCCGATGTGAGCCAGATAAGCGACTCCACCGGTGTCAGCACTCTGAGAAATCGATCCAATTCCACTCACGAGTTGGAGGACAATCCATAAACCAATCACCACCAACGCCGGCATCGGAATGATTCCTCTACCCATCAAAACTCTCACCTGACCTTTCGGGAATAGGATGATGTAAGCACCTAATACGCCCGCTATTGCGCCCGAAGCTCCAAGATTGGGAACGCTCGACCCGGAGTTGAATAACATCTGCGCAAAAGTCGCTGCTATACCACACAGCAAATAAAAGATCAGAAACTTCGCATGACCAAACTGGTCCTCAACGTTATCGCCAAAGATCCAGAGATAGAGCATGTTCCCAAGTAAGTGGACCCATCCTGCATGCATAAACATTGAAGTAAATACAGTGGGGAAGTCACCAGCGGGGTTTGCCATAAATCTTCTTGGCACGAGTGACCACTGCATGATGAAACTTTCACCACCATTCAGCTCCACCAGGAAGAAGAGAACATTCAGAACAATCAGCACATACGTGACGATTGGAAAAGTGCGCCGCTGCGAATCGTCATCACCAATTGGAAACATCTTGGTAGTCCTCCAAAGTCTTCTAGCCGAGACCAGCGTCTGGGTTCAAAAACGAAATTTCGAAATGCGAGAACGATTAGCGAACAGCAACAATGGTGCCAAGTAGCGACACCTATCGAAGTGGCCAGTTGTTCAAGGAAATCGCTAACGGTTTAAGAAGCACCTTGGGTCGAGTTCGACGATAGTACATCGCGAGGCCACCGAAATTACTGGCGTGTGCGCTTTCAGTTCACACCACATATTTGGGGAAGCTCGCTAGTCAAGTTCAGCAAAACGCTCGGAGGGTTTAGGGATCTTCTCTCTGTGGAACAAACAATCAACTTCTTATTTTTCTGACGAAGTCGATACGTGAGAGGCGTGCATTAAGAACCATTCGAATTACTGAGCAATGCTGGAATTGGTCAGTACCGAAACGAGAGTAGCGTCGGGTGGGCCTCGACTTATCATCAAGCGGCCAGGGAATATGGGGCTAACCCGACGCTACCGCGCCACGGTACTGACCGTTCCAGCAGATCGGATGATTGTTTGCGGCCACAGCTGCGCTGTGGGACCTACCATTACCTCGCTCATGTCCTCATGAGCAGGGACTTTCAATACAGGCCCGTCCGAAAGGCGCGGATTGTGCGGGCGAATGGGTATACACACAATGGAATTCCGGGCGGGTTAAGAGCTTTTTGAACCAGTTCAAAATTCCTCTTGACACCACTCCGGCACAAGCGTAATCTGCCGTTAGTTGAACGCGTTCAAAAACGCGAGAAGGAGGCGATCAATGACAATCGGAATATGGACCTACCTGATTTACCTCGCCATCAGCATCTCTCTGACAATTTGGGTGGCGCGTACGCTCCACAAAAATGGGCGGGTTTTCCTTGTCGACGTCTTTCATGGCAACGAGGCACTCGGCGACTCGGTGAATCACCTGCTCGTGGTCGGGTTCTATCTAATCAATTTTGGCTACGTCAGTATGGCTCTCAAGCTCGGCTATGCCGTCAACAATGCTCAAGAAGGAATTGAAGCGCTGTCCGTCAAGGTTGGCATGGTGCTAATCGTGCTCGGCGCAATGCACTTCTTCAATCTCTTCATCTTTAGCCGCATGCGTCGTCGCAAATCGGTTAATAACAACCTACCGCCCATCGGACCTGATGCCTTCACCAACGTTCAGGAGGCATGACATGCGCGCACTCACGGTTCTCTATGACCAGGAATGCGGATTGTGCAGACGAGCGCATAACTGGCTTGCCGAGCAGGCGAAGCTGATTGAACTCCAATTCGTTCCGTGCGCCTCTGAGGAAGCTCGCAAGCGTTACCCGCGACTAAACCATGATCTGACCAAGAAGGACTTGACCGTGATTGGTGATGACGGAGCTGTCTATTTTGGACCAAAGGCGTGGCTGATGGTCTTATGGGCTCTGACTCAATATCGGGATTGGGCCTACAGGTTAGCGACGCCGGAATTGTTACCGACCACGAAGAAAGTCGTCTCAGTCATA
Organism: Pyrinomonadaceae bacterium; assembly: GCA_035457105.1. Classification (GTDB taxonomy): domain Bacteria; phylum Acidobacteriota; class Blastocatellia; order Pyrinomonadales; family Pyrinomonadaceae; genus PSRF01. The sequence continues at coordinate 53,009 of DATIBX010000836.1, read as the reverse complement.
TCGCAGAACCGCTACCAAATAGGCAAGGTCGCCGGTTTAACCAGGTAGTAAGGAAATGGGTGCAACTCCTAAAAAGAGAAAGATCAAAACTCCCAAGGGCGATCAGACCAAAGCGCTGATCCTCGAGACTGCGCTCGAGATGTTTCAGGAGCGCGGTTATGAGCAGACCACCATGCGAGCGATCGCCGAGAAGGCAAATCTCTCGCTGGGAAACGCTTACTATTACTTTCACTCAAAGGAGTATTTGATCCAGGCGTTTTATCATCGCACCCACGAACAACATCTCGCTGCTGTGCTACCTGCTTTGCAAGATGAGACCTCACTGAAAGCACGCCTGTTGACAGTGATGCGGCTGAAGATCGAAACCCTGAAGCCGTATCACGAGTTTGCGGGCGTGCTTTTCAAGACGGCCGCCAATCCAGGAAGCCCACTCAATCCATTTGCGGAAGAGTCAGATCCAGTCCGTATGGAAAGTATTGAGCTGTTTGAGCAAGTTGTGGAAGGATCGAAAGCTCGGATACCAAAAGATCTCCGCGCGGAGTTGGCTTATCTGCTCTGGGTCTATCACCTGGGCATAATCTTGTTTTGGATTCACGACCCCTCGCCAAAGCACCGGCGCACGTTTCGACTGATTGATCACACAGTCGATCTACTCGACAAGCTAATCTCACTCGCCAGCAATCCATTCATGATGCCGCTGCGAAAGCAAGCCCTGCGATTGGTTGAAGAACTGCGGGAAGCCGCTACAGCCGAAGATGAAATACAGGGGAAAGACGATGAAGAACGACGCAAACAATCAGATTGATCGGTCGGCTTTTCATCATTTTCTCGGAGAACGCATGAGATTTTGGCAACAGGAATGTGCGGTGGAATGTGGAGGTACAAAATGAAAATAGCAATTACCGGTGCCGCTGGGTTTGTGGGAACTCACCTGACTAGTCGACTCTTAACAGAAGGTCATGAACTAGTTTTGTTGGACCATAGGAGTCAGCCTCCATACGATAACGAACGTGTCACCTCCATCGCCACGGATCTCTCGGATGTTCATTTTCTGGAGACGGTGTTAAGGGGTTGTGAGGCGGTGGCCCACTGTGCCGGAGTTAATCGAGAGATAGGAAACAGCACTTTTCGGCAAGTTCATGTCGAAGGAACGAGGAACGTTGTAAAGGCTGCTCAAATTGCCAGGGTAAAAAGAGCTGTATTGATGAGCTTCCTGCGCGCCCGACCAAGCTGTGGTTCTTCCTATCACGAGTCTAAATGGGAAGCAGAAGAGATAGTGAGAAATTCCGGACTCGACTACACGGTGATCAAAGCAGGGGTCGTTTTTGGTCGGGGTGATCATATGCTAGACCATCTTAGTCATGCACTTTACACTTTCCCGATTTTCCCACTTGTAGGTTTAAAAGATCAGCCATGCCGGCCGCTGGCAGTCGAGGATTTGGTCCAGGTGATACGAGCCTCGCTGGTCGACTTACGTCTAAAACGACAGACGGTGGCAGTTATGGGCGCAGAAGAGATCTATTTAAGAGAAGCTGTGCGGCGGGTGGCGGAAGTGGTTGGAAAGCAGCCTCTGATATTTCCCCTTCCAGTATGGTGCCATCGAATCCTGGCCCGCGTGTTTGAGTCAACAATGAAGATACCTTTGGCATCACTTGCTCAAATACGAATACTTTCTGAAGGAATCGTTGAGCCAGCGACTCCGGTTGTTCGTTTGCCATACGACCTTATTCCCACCAGGAAGTTCACCCCGGAACAGATCCGGAATGGTCTTCCCTCGCCCGAACCGTTTTGCGTGGCCGACTTACGTTGGTGCGCCTGAAAAAACTATTGGTCATTGTCGATTTGCCATCTATCATCTCTCCTTTGGTCCAAGCCCAGCTGAAATTGATTCAAAATTGAGGCTGGACTGATAACGGGAAATGACTAACGATCGATAACCAATGACCAGTGCTCCTCAGTCACCTGACCAGGAACGACCTCGCATAGCAATCATCGGCGCCGGCATAGGTGGCCTGACTACCGCGATCGCACTGCGACAATTCGGATTCACACCGGAGATTTTTGAGCAGGCCCCGGTACTACTCGATGTCGGATCAGCCATCGCGCTCTGGCCAAACGCAATTCGTGTCTTACAAAAACTAAAGCTTGAAGATCAAGTGCTGTCGAAAGCCGGTGTGATCGAACAGATTCGATGGGTCGATCAACACGGCAGGCTGATTAATAACATAGATTTCAGAAGCTCCAAGATTCCATCTATTGGAGTTCATCGCGCGGACCTGCAAAAGATCCTGGTCGATGCTTTGCCTGCCTCATGCATCCATCTGGGCAATATGCTGGTCGATTACAAATTTTCGGACAAAACAGTCACCACGACCTTTAGTAACGGGAATGTTGTGGAATCCGATGTGTTGATTGGAGCTGACGGCATTCATTCGCGCGTACGCTCTGAGTTGATCAAAGAGGCCGCACCAATTTATCGTGGCTATACAGTCTGGCGCGGCATCTCGAGCGTCCGTCCCGGATCCCTTAGTGCTGGAACTGCAGTTGAGGTCCAGGGTAAGGGTAAACGATTTGGTATGGGCCCAGTTGGATCAGGAAAGATCGGCTGGTGGGCCACAGTCAACGCGGCAAACACCAGTACGACGGTCAGCGAGCGGACAACTCCAACCAGGTGGAAACTCGGCGAGCGAGCTCTACCGACGCAAGATGTTCAGCGTGAGCTACTGCGAATGTTTGATGGTTGGTTTCGGCCAGTATTGCAACTGATCGAATCAACACCATCGTCATCAATTCTAAAAACCGGCGCATTTGATCGGCCACCAAGTGGCATCTGGTCGTCTGCTGCTTTAACTCTCCTTGGCGATGCGATCCATCCCACGACTCCCAATCTCGGGCAGGGCGGATGCCAGGCAATAGAAGACGCAATGGTGCTGGCGCGTTGCCTTAACGAGTTTGCTCCGGAAGAAGCCTTTACGAGGTATGAACGACTGCGGCGTGGCCGGACCACCAGGATTGCGAGGTGTTCTCGCATCTACGGAAATGTGGGCCAATGGGAAAGCATTTTTGGCAGAGCGCTTCGCAGAAGCATGCTGTCGCTCGTCCCAGAAGCTGTCCTTCACCGCCTAATGGATCTCATCTTCGCGTACGACGCCAACGCAATTAAGTTGTAGGGGCGCCACTCCGTGGGCGCCCCCTCCAAATTTGATCCCAAGTTGCCCGATGGACGCATTTAATTTCCAGTGCTTGAACTTGCACCGCCGGTCGAAGGATTTCCATCGATGTCGAGTACTGTTATTGGAGCAATATTTGTTGCCTTCAACGGTGCTTCGATTAAAGTACGATCTCCTACAATCACAATCGCGAGATGATTGAGGTCGATATACCGCTTCGCCACTCGTAACAGATCATCCTTAGTTACAGCCTGGACGTTCTTCGCGTAACTTTGGAAATAGTCGTCGGGCAAACTCTGTACTACCAGACTTGTGATCGAGGTGCTGATTGCTCCAACGGATGCAAAACGTTGCGGCAGCCCCTGGACCAGTGACTCTTTCGCCGTCTTCAGCTCTTCGTCGGTGACCGGTTTCTCTCCAGTAATACCCCGCAACTCCTTCATGAATTCAATCAGAGCCAAATCGGTTTTGGTTGAGATGATTGACCCACCGGCGCGAAATGGACCAGGTCCCTTTCCATACTGGAACACCGAATTAACGCCGTAACTGTAGCCTTTCTGTTCACGAATGTTAGCGTTAAGTCGAGATTGAAATTGCCCACCGAGTATTGTGTTCAGCACCTGCAGCGCAAAGTAGTCGGGCGTATTTCTGGAAGGACCAGGCAAACCGATATTTACCACCGATTGGGCAGCTTTAGGCTTATCAACCAGATAAATCTTGGCGGGCTGAAGTTCCGGCAGTTGTGGGTAGCTAAAGGCCGGCTTGTCGCCTGCTTTGGTCCAGCCAGCCAGCGTCTTTTCGACAACGCTTTTTGCTTTGATTGGACTAATATCACCAACTACTGTGATGATGGCGCGACCCGGCTGAAAATACGCTTTCTCAAAGGCCACCACATCATCGCGCGAGATTGCTTTGATCGAGGCTTCGGTGGCGCGTTGTCCGTAAGGATGTGCATCGCCATAAAGAACTTTGGCGAACACTTGTGCGCCCACCACTGTTGGTTGGTCTTTAGCCTGCGTTAGACCAACAAGCGTACGACCTCGCAGCCGCTCGAGGGCGTCTCCAGGAAAGGTCGAGTTCAGCATCATGTCGGTCAGGATCGCGAGAGTAGGTTCGAAATTGCTCGTGGTTGAGAGAAATCCAATCGCTCCTTCCTCACCACTAATGTTGGCATTCACGGTCGTGCCAAGTAGCTGCAACGCGTCTGACAACTGATCTCCCGACTTAGTAGTTGTACCTTCAGTCAACATGGCGCTGGTCATATTCGCCAATCCCCGCTTCCCAACAGGCTCAAACTGATTTGAACCGCCGACGAAAGTAATAGTGAAAGATACCAGCGGAAGATTGTGTCTTTCCGAAACAATCAGCAATGCACCATTGGTCAGCTGTGACTTGGTCCAGGTCGGCACGCGCAACATCGGAGCCGGTCCCGGCGGAGGAATCTTAGTTCGGTCGAGCGGTTGTGGCGTCTGTGCCAGGCTATTCGAGACACTAAAAATTAACGCAGCGATCAAAGCGATAATTCGTATTTGTCGTTTCATTATCTCTCTCCCCGAAGAGTATTAAGCAGCACGCTGACAATTTCACTCTCCGTTGCTTTGGAAGCCTGGTCCTTCTTGCCCTTTGGCACAACGCTGAGGACAATGCGATTCCCGCCGAGGTATTGAGCAGCAACTCGCTTTACATCAGCAGCTGTAACGGCCAGCGTCTTCTGATAGTCAGTACTGAAGTAACCCGGATTATCGTGGAACACTGCGCCATCCAGAAGTTGGTTTGCTTTCCCAAGATTCGATTCCAAGCCGCGAACGAAGCCGAGCTCAAGTCCACTCTTTGCTTTCTGAAGCTCCTCGGCGGTTGGTCCTTCGGTGATGAATTTCTTAATGATCTGGTCCGCGGCGTCTTCAATTTCCGTGAGCGAATGATCGGGTCGCGGAATTACGATCAGCTGAAATTCTCCAACGTCTTCATTCGAGCGTTGGAAAGCCGCGACCTGCGTCGCCAGCTGCGTGTCGTAGACTAATGCTTTTGTCAGGCGTGCGGTTCGCGGACCCGAAAGTATCGAACCCATCACCGAAAGTGCGTAGTCGTCTTCGCTCTTCACACCAACGCTGGGCCATTGAATGTAGAGGCGAGGCACCTGGACACTATCTTCGTAGACCAGACGCTTGCTGGCTGGAAGTTTTCCCAGAGGCACTGAAGGTCTTTGCACTTGTTTGCCCTGCGGCAGGTCAGCGAAATATTTCGTGACCCATACTTTCGCCTCAGCCGGATCGAAGTCGCCAACAATTGCTATGGTGGCGTTGTTCGGCGCGTAATAGAGTCTGAAAAACGCCTTAACATCTTCTTCTGAAGCCGCGCTCAGGTCAGTCATGGACCCGATAACCGGCCACGAATAGGGATGACCAGCCGGATACATGGCGGCGGCAAATATTTCGCCCACGCGGCCGTAAGGCTGATTGTCATAGCTTTGTCGTCTTTCATTCTTGACGATGTCGCGTTGCGCGTTCAGTTTTGCGATGTCGAGCGTATCCAGCAAAAAACCCATTCGATCAGACTCCATCCAGAGAGCTGATTCGAGATAGTTCGAAGGGATGTTCTCGTAGTAATTGGTCCGGTCGTTCGTGGTTGAACCGTTATTGTTACCGCCCACGCCTTCGGTCAACTTGTCGTGGGTGCCGTATGGCACGTGGCCTGAACCGGTGAACATAACGTGCTCAAACAAGTGCGCAAATCCGGTTCTTCCAGCCATCTCATTTTTTGAGCCGACGTGATACCAGACGTTGACGGCAACGGTTGGAGTCGTGCGATCGACCGAGAGGATGACGTTTAAGCCGTTAGGCAATTTGTAAGTTTCGTAAGGTATTTTGATAGCGTTGGCAGCACCGGCCTTTTGTTGCGCCAATGACAATTGGAACGAACAACAAAGACTCAGAAACAGTGCTACAACAAGCGCAATTCTTCGTTCAGTAATCACAACGACTTCCTTTCGCGTGGCTGCTTGATTTTCCAGGCTGGCAAGGCGTGCTGCGGTATCCTATGAAGGAGCATGAATAGTGTCAACTCGCCTTCATAAGCGTTCGTTCGAAGCGCAGCTTCGTGGAGGTTGATCCAATTCAATGGAAGGTTAGAACCAGGACAGTGGATCAATTCAGAATTATCAATTCTCACTTCTTCTTAGAGTGAGGCTCGCCGTACAGTTCACTATTGAGACCGGAAGGAATTAATATAGGCCCATGAAAGCGATACAAGTTTCTGAAGTGGGAGGGCCCGAGGCCCTTAAGCTGGTGGACTTGCCAGTCCCGGAACCAAAACCAAACGAAGTAATTGTTCAGCTCAAGGCGTCAGGTGTGAACTTTATCGACGTCTATTTTCGTGAGGGCAGATACCCAACGCCCCTGCCGTTTGTGGACGGACAAGAGGGAGCCGGCATTGTGATTGCTCTTGGGGCCGACGTTACGAACGTCAAGGTGGGCGACCGGGTGGCATATACCGGAGTGTTGGGCAGCTATGCGCAGTATGCCTCGATACCGTCGACTCGGTTGGTCCACATTCCGGACGGCGTCTCATTTGATCTGGCTGCGGCAGTTATGCTTCAGGGAATGACCGCTCATTATCTCGTTAACAGTACCTACAAGTTGCAGTCCGGTGAAACGGCTTTGATTCACGCCGCCGCTGGAGGCGTCGGTCTACTGCTGGTGCAACTCTCTAAGCGCGTCGGAGCTCGAGTGATAGCAACGGCCGGAAGCCCGGAAAAAACAGCGCTCGCACGTGAGGCAGGCGCAGACGAATGCATAAACTACAACGAGCAGGATTTCGAGACTGAAACTAGAAAACTGACTGACGGCCAAGGTGTTCATGTTGTGTACGACGGGGTTGGTAAAGCGACGTTTGAAAAAGATCTGAACGTCTTGAGACCACGTGGCTATTTGGTTCTGTTTGGTGGCTCGAGTGGGGCGGTTCCTCCTTTTGATCTGATCAAGCTCTCGCAAAAAGGTTCGCTATACATAACGCGACCGACCCTGGTCAATTACGTAGCGACGCGAGAAGATCTGGAGTGGCGGTCAGCAGAGATTCTGGACCTCGTTGGTGGTGGCGCGTTGAAAGTTCGAATTCATCAAAGCTATGCGCTTGAGGAAGCCGCCCAGGCTCATCGCGACCTCGAAGGCCGCAAGACCACCGGAAAACTCCTCCTTAAGATCTAACCTTAGAGTGCGGCGGCCCGGCCCTGCTTTTAATGGCCCGATTGTTCGAGTAGGGCCTGTTTTCAAATTCGCCGGGTTTACTGGGAAATAGCGAGAATTCTAGGTAGCCAAAAAAGCGCCGCGGGCCGGCGCACTCCAAATATTTCTTGACACGTCTTTTTCGGAGTGCCTATAGTACTCGTCAGTCATGATTAGCACTCGCCAATTTTTTTACTTCGCTTTTACTTACCGCTACTTCTTTTTTAAGGAGAGCGGACGGCGAAGTTCGAAATCGATGTGCTGATAACCCGATAAACTAAGCACAAACTTTCAAACGAAACCGGCCGCGAATTCACAAATTCGCGGCCGTTTTGTTTGTTTGTTTTTGTCCGGATCTGGCTGTACGGAAAAATTGACCCCGGGAGTCGCCCAAAATGAACATCGAACACTGGCGAAACGAAATAGACGAGATCGACGCTGAACTGTTGCGCTTGTTGAATATGCGAGCCCGCCTCGCCTTGAAAGTTGGAGCCCTCAAAAAACAGGCTCAGCTGCCACTTTGCGATCCTGTTCGCGAACGCTCGGTGTTGCTTCGGCTAAGTGAGCTCAACGCGGGACCACTCGACGACAGGGCCATCAACAAAGTATTTCGTCGCATTATTCGCGAGTCCCGGCGGCTTGAAGTCGTTATCGATAATAGCGAAGGCCTCGCTAACGCGTCTGCGGAAGTCCATCAGTCTGTCCGAGGTATTTTGTGAAAGCCCCTAAGCAGAGAGTAGCAATCCAGGGTGAACGTGGCGCCTTCAGCGAAGAAGCCGCGATCGCGTTGCTGGGCGAGGAAATCGAACTCGTTCCCCGCCAAACGTTCGCAGCGCTCTACAACAGTTTTGAAGAGCGAGTTGCTGATTACTTAATTGCACCGGTGGAAAATACGATAGCCGGCATAGTTGAGGCTTCAGTCCAGCGATTGAGGGCCAGTTCGTTAGTAATAATCGACGAAGTTTCCATCTCAATCTCACAAAATCTTATCGGGCGCCCTGGTTCCAGGTTCTCCGATATCAGGGTGGTCCAATCACATCCAGTGGCGTTGGCCCAGTGCTCATTGTTTTTTGCTCGCCATCCGGCACTTAAAAAAGTTGAAGCCGACGACACGGCGGGCAGCGTTGCGGAAATAATCAGACGAGCTGATCCGACCTATGCAGCCATCGCCGGTCGCCGCGCCGCTGAGGTTTATGGCGCTTCAATCCTGCGCGAGAACATTCAGGACATGGCTGAAAACTTTACTCACTTCGTGCTACTCGCTCCGGCGGCTCAGCGCGCAGCAACTGCTCAAACTAAGAACAATAAGGAACAAGCATCATGATCGTAAACATGTCAAACTCAGCAACCCCCGAACAAATCAATCATGTTATCGAGCGAATAAAAGAGTGCGGCTATCAGGCGCACGTAATTCAAGGTGCCGAACGCACTATCATTGGGGCCGTCGGCAACGGCGAACGTCGCTCAGAACTCGAAGCGTTGCGAGCGGCACCAGGTGTTGCTGAGGTCATTCAGATTGCTCATCCATTTAAGCTCGTAAGCCGACAGTTGCGCGAGGTGGGTACAGTCGTTGATGTGCGCGGTCATAAGATCGGCAACGGCGATGTCGTAGTAATTGCCGGCCCATGTTCGGTCGAATCGGAAGATCAACTCTTGGAGACCGCTCGCGCGGTCAAGACGGCGGGCGCAAATATGCTACGCGGCGGAGCGTATAAGCCTCGGACCTCTCCTTATGACTTTCAAGGACTCGGAGTTGAGGCCCTGCGTTTTCTTGATCGCGCGCGAAAAGAGACTGGACTTCCGATTGTAACGGAGGTGATGAGCGAGTCGGACGTAGAAGTCGTTGCCGAGTACGCTGACATGTTGCAAGTCGGCGCACGTAATATGCAAAACTTTTCGTTACTCAGAAAACTGGCGACAGCGCCAAAACCGATCCTGCTCAAGCGTGGTCCATCGGCGACGGTTAAAGAGTGGTTACTGGCGGCCGAGTATCTTTTGGCTGGTGGCAATGGGAATGTCGTCCTGTGCGAGCGCGGGATCAAGACCTTTGAAACAGCCACACGTAACACCCTGGATCTGGCGGCAGTGGCGCTGGTAAAGGAACTGTCACATCTGCCTGTGCTAGCCGACCCTTCTCATGGAACCGGGCTGCGTAGCCTGGTGACACCGATGTCGAAGGCGGCGGTCGCCGCCGGTGCGGACGGATTAATTATCGAGGTGCACCCTTGCCCCGAGCGAGCGCTGTCGGATGGTCCACAGTCGCTGGATTTACCTGGCTTCGCATCATTGATGAGGGAGTTGCAAAGAGAGCAGCTGCGGGATGTTAAGGCGGCGTAGAGAAGAGGGGATTTGGATTAATAGGACCTATAGGAACTATAAGACCAATAATCGGTCCTATAGGTCCTATTGGTCCTATTTCTCTCCTACAAGTCCTATTGACTTCTCATCCGCCTCGGCATTTCTTTTTCGGTCTTAATAATGCTGCCATCCACTGCGTTCACCCATACATGGGTCAAACCAGCTTCGGGATCATCAACGGCCACGATGACACGGTAAAAGACAATGCCGTCTGCTGCTAACTTCCCTGGCTCTTCCCACTTTTCGGCATCCAGTGAGCATTGCAAAACCTTCCCGGGGTACTGGGAACTTGCAATTTGAATTGCCTGATCCATGTTGACCCGCGCCAATTTAACCAGCACAGCTTGTTTGAGCGCGCGCATTTCCATTTCAACTTCCCGCTTTCGCATGACCTCTTCGCGAAATTGCGGGTCACCCTCCATCCGGGCCTTCATTTCCCCCGCGTCAAAGGGAACGCGCATCCGCTCTACTTGTTCTTTTTCGCTGCGCTCTTTTGACTGGCGAGCTTGTTCCTGAGTAGCCAAACTTGAATCAGGGGCAACATCAAATTTCATGGCCAACGAGGCGGCGGCAATACACGGCACCACCAGAACTATTAGCGAAACCAACAGCGTTATTTTTTTCCAGCGATGCTTGGGGTCAGATTTTTTCAGTAGTGACATGATTCTTGTCTCCAGGATATCGGCATCAGCGATGCCTACAGTTGTCATCGGGGATAAACGAGAGCGGAGCGGTCCAGAACCAGCGAGCGTGACGAGCGATCGCGCGTAGACTTCTGGTCTTAAAATCTCGCTTGCAACCAGTTCGTCACAACGCAACTCGCGCGTCTGTTTAACCCGACGCCTCATCACGGCCGCAGCAGGATGAAATGAAATTGGGACAAAGAGAAATTCGTAAATAAGGTTCAGGAAATAGTCGCGGCGTGCTACATGAACAAATTCGTGTCCAATCGCGGAGGTCAGTAGTTCCTCTGACATTTCTTCCAGCAATTCAACCGGCAAAATAATCTTCGGGCGAATTAAACCAAGGGTTATCGGAACTGACACGAATTTTGAAAACAACACTTCGATTCGACGGCCGGGTCGCGCCGGCATTGACCGCCTGCACCGAGCGAGAATCTCGTCCACATCTGACCGGGCCTCAGCTTTGAATGCCGAGATCTCGATCCTCCTGGTGAGCCACCAAGCCTTGATTAGACGAAAGGCCTGATAGGTGAGGATCAGTAGAAAGCCGGATAGAATTGTTAGCCCCAGAATCCTGTTCACGACTAACCTTGAACTCATTTCGGGTGAGAGTTGCGTTAGATTACCCGTTGACTCTCTCAGAGGAACCCCAGCCAGCACACCAATCGTGGCTTCCTGAAGGCCGACTCTTGAGCCGGGCCATTCGATCGCAGGCACAATTGAACTCAGCAAAGGGACCGCGAGACAAAGGACCAAACCCGAAACTGACAACCCGTGCTTTATGCGAGCAGTGGATTGACGCAGCAGTCGAACACTCAACAGCACAAACAAAACAATAAGAGCTATTTGCCAGCAAGCGTTGAGTACAAATGTCAGCAAGAGTTGATTAGCTATCCTCATCGACTTTCTCCTGAGCTTCCGCAACCAGTTTTTGTAGACGAGCTAATTTTTCGGGAGTTAGATGTTTTGTTTCGACGAGACTCATCACAAGGCTCTCAGCCGATCCCCCAAACAGGCGGTCGACGACATCGCCCACATGTTTGCTGATAACTTGCTTGCGGCTCACTGCTGGCTTGTAGAAATAAGCGCGATCTTTGAGAGTGCGTTTTGCCTTGCCCTTTTTATGAAGAATGTTGAGCATAGTTTGGACTGTCGTATAGGCCAGCTCGCGTTTGAGTTTCTGCTGCACAGTCTGCACATTGGCGGCTCCCGTTTCCCAGAGCACATGCATAATCTCGAGTTCCAATGGTGTTAACTGCTCCATCTTCGTGCGCGCCATTCCCACCTCCTAAAGTTTTAGGAGTATAGAGGGCGAAGCCAGACAGTGTCAACTAATTAATTAGGAGTCAGTGTAGCAGCAGCTGCACCGCTACGCTTTGTTTTCTGGAGGCTGCGAACAACACGTTGCTTAAGATCAGACAACCCTTTGATAAGATATCCCCAATTCCACTTTGCACTTAACAGCGCCGCCAGGCCGGCGCGCTCCTAAAGGTGAAGAGACAAACTGTCATCTACGCTCTGGTCTATGGCTTATGCGGAGGAGTACTGATCGTCTTACTCAAGTACTTCGAGTATCGGTTTCTGGTTGTAGAACATTCGCTTGAAATCTATGGCGGAGTGATCGCCGCGTTATTCGCTGGCCTGGGTATCTGGCTCGGGTCGAAAGTAACCAAAAAGCCGGCGACGGAAATCCTCGTTAAAGAGATTCTCGTGCCTGCGCCTACTGAGTTCGTCATCAACGGTCTTAAGGTTCGCGAATTAGGTGTCACTCCACAAGAACTCGAAATACTCCAACTAATGGCCGATGGGATGAGCAATCGCGAGATCGCCGACAAGCTGTTCGTCAGTGAAAACACCGTCAAAACCCATTCGAGCCGGCTATTCGATAAGTTGAGCGCGAAGCGACGCACCCAGGCCGTTCAAATTGGTAAAGAGATGGGACTCATTCCTTGAGCTGCTTTGGTCTTGAACATTCTTTGTGAACCCCAAACGAGTAAACTTTGGAGTGCGGCGGCCCGGCGCCGCTTTTCACCTCAGATAACTCGTTGACAACATTCATTCCCTTTATCGACAAGATTGGCTTCGACAAAGGGCTGTATTTCGGCTACACAGCAATGCTGTTAGCTTTCCTGCTGGTCTTTTTTGGAATTCGTTCGTATCGAGACAACGTTCGAGAGGGTTACATCACTTTCTGGCAAGCCCTGGGAGTGGGCCTATTAATCACCTTCATCTCCTGCGTTTGTTATGTGATTACGTGGGAGATAGTCTATTTCAACTTCATGCCCGACTTCGTGGACAAATACATGAACTACATGGTCGAGCAAATGAAAGCCTCGGGGGCGACCCAGGAAGCAATCAACGCAAAAATTCAGCAATTCAAGAGCATCGACTACAACAACCCAGTCGTAAATTCTCTGATCACATTCACTGAGCCGCTTCCGGTAGGACTGGCGGTCACTCTCGTCTCAGCCTTAATCCTGCGCAGGAAAAGAAAAGACCCGCAGGACCAACCAGTAACAGCTTAGTTTTAGAATCTCGGCAATCGGTGTAATCTGTGTAAGTATTCCCAACACATTCTTTCAAGGACACAACAGCCGATGCGACGTCGATCGACGATCATCCTTCTACTCGGACTTCTAAGTTTCTTTTTTCAATCTCAAGTTCTTCTCGCCCAAATAGATAGTAACCAGATTCAAGGTATGAAATGGCGCATGATTGGGCCATTCAGGGGCGGACGGACCGTGGGTGCAACCGGTGTTCCGAACCAACCCAATGTGTTTTACATCGGAGTCAATAATGGTGGCGTTTGGAAAACAACAGATTACGGCATTACTTGGAAACCAATTTTCGACGATCAACCAACCGGGTCAATCGGTGCACTCGCGGTCGCACCTTCCAATCCAAACGTCATCTATGTTGGGAGTGGAGAGGGTCTACAGCGACCCGATCTATCCACCGGAGACGGAATTTACAAGTCTGTTGACGCGGGAAAAACATGGAAACATCTTGGATTGCGTAACGCGCAACAAATTGGCGCAGTCATTGTCGATCCAAAGAATCCAGACCTTTTGTACGTAGCCGCACTCGGTCACCCTTATGGTCCAAATGAAGAAAGAGGAGTCTTTCGCAGTAAAGATGGAGGGAACAACTGGGAAAAGATTCTCTATAAGGACGAGAATACGGGTGCGACGGCACTCGCTTTTGATCTGTCAGACAGCCAAACCATCTATGCTGATCTATGGGCTGCTCGGCAGGGGCCATGGGAGAACGGCGCTTTCCAGGGCACTGGGAGTGGACTCTATAAGACTACCGACGGCGGTAATACCTGGCGTCAACTAACAAAAGGGCTGCCGACTATAGAACAGGGGCTTGGACGAATAGGTATCGCCGTTGCCCCAAGCGATCCCAATCGGATTTACGCGACGATTGATGCTACTGAAATGGGTGGGATTTATCGCTCGGATGACAAAGGCGAATCATGGGAACGAGTCACGGGTGAGCGACGTGTTTGGGGGCGAGGGAGCGATTTTGCAGAGATTGACGTTGATCCAACTAATAAGGACGTAGTCTATTGCTCAGCCATCGCAATCTATAAATCCACCGACGGCGGCAAAACTTTTACGGCGTTCAAGGGCGCGCCGGGCGGAGACGACTATCACACCATGTGGATTAATCCTGCGAATCCGAAGATCATGTTATTAGCGGTGGACCAGGGCGCGGTAATTTCTGTAAATGGTGGTGAGTCGTGGAGCTCGTGGTACAACCAACCAACTGCCCAGTTTTATCACGTCATTACGGATAATCAATTTCCCTACTGGGTCTATGGCGGCCAACAGGAGAGTGGCTCCGCGGCCGTTAAGAGCAGGGGAGATAACGGGGCAATCAGTTTCCGCGACTGGCGCACTGTTGGAGTTGAAGAATATGGATACGTAGCCCCTGACCCGCTCAATCCCAATATAGTCTATGGCGGAAAGGCCACCCGATTCGACGCCACGACCGGCCAGGTTCAAAACGTCGCTCCAGAGATATTGCGAACCGGCAAGTATCGCTTTCTGCGCACGGCACCTATCATGTTCTCTCCAGTTGATCCTCATGTGCTTTACCTCGCCGGGAATGTGCTTTTCAAAACACAGGATGGTGGTAACAACTGGGAAGTGATTAGTCCTGACTTGTCGCGAGAAAAACCTGCGGTCCCAGAAACGATTGGAATTTACCGAAAGCCAGAAATGGCTACGCAACCGCGTCGTGGCGTGATCTATGCTCTCGCACCATCACCCAAAGACATCAACACAATTTGGGCCGGAACGGACGACGGTTTAATTCATGTGACAAAAGATGGCGGTAAAACATGGAAGGACGTAACACCGGCGCCGATTGACTCCTGGAGCAAGATCTCGCAGATCGATGCGAGCCATTTTGATGTAAATACAGCTTACGTTGCGGTCAATAGGATTCGCCTGGACGATATGCGCCCACACATCTATCGCACAACGGACGGTGGCGCTAACTGGAAAGAGATTGTTGGTGGGCTGACCGAGAGTCCGATCAACACCGTGCGTGAAGATCGGCAGAAACCCGGACTGCTGTTTGCCGGGAGTGAGGTTGCTGTTTCAGTGTCCGGGGATAACGGCGATCACTGGCAGTCGCTAAGATTAAATATGCCGGCCACTTCAATTCGAGATCTCGTGATCCATAATGATGACATTGTGGTAGGTACCCATGGACGATCTTTCTGGATCCTCGACGACATCACCGCGCTACGGCAGCTCAGTGCTTCTAACTTAAGTGGTCCATATTTGTTTGCGCCGCAAGTAGCTTATCGACTTAAACGGAATGTCAACACGGACACTCCACTCCCTCCCGAAGAACCGGTGGGCCAAAACCCACCCGACGGTGCAATCATCAACTACTACCTGAAAGAGCAAGGTGGTCCTCTCACGCTTGAAATTTTCAACGCTAAGAATGAATTGGTTAGAAAGTTTTCCAGCGAAGATAAACCCGAGCAGATCAATGAGAAGGATTATGCCGTACCGGAATACTGGTACAGGCCATCACAAATCCTAGCGACGCAACCCGGTCTACAGCGATTCGTGTGGGACCTCAAGTACGCACCACCACCGGCGTTCAGTCATGGTTTTCCGATCTCGGCGATTTATCGAGATACTCCACGCTATCCAGTTGGACCAGAGGTACTACCCGGAACTTACACGGTGAAACTCACCGCAAACGGCAAATCTCAAACTCAGAGCCTGACGGTCAAGATGGATCCGCGAGTAAAGTCCGGTGCTGAAGCATTGTCGCAACAATTCGCGTTGTCGCTGGCGGCTTATCAAGGCATGGCGCAAACCTTTGCGGCAGCACAGGAGGCCCAAAAGGTGCGCGAGCAAATTAAGACTGCAATCGATCGTGTCGGGCAAGGGCCAGTCGCTGAATCGCTAGCTGCATTGGACAAAAAGATTGTCGCTGTATCTGGTGAAGCGCGGGGCGATGCGAGTTCTCCCGGATTGCCTGGTGGCACGATTGATCTGCGGAATGCGAATCTAACACGGCTCAATGATGGCTTTTCTTCCCTACTCGAGAATCTACAAAGCGCTGACGTTGCGCCAACAGCTGCCACCATCCTTGCAGCTGAGGAGATACAGAAGGCTTCTTCCAAACTTCTGACAGATTGGGAGTCCATTAAAACTCGCGACATAACAGAAATGAACAATCAACTGCGAACGGCAAACCAGTCGCCCCTGACACCGTGAAGCTGCGCAGATCTTTGATTGCCTCTTTCTGAAACACGGTTCCGTAACTCTTAGGTGCAGAGAAGCTCAGCAAATCAGTGGCACCAGAATCAGATTTAGTGGTCCTTTACGATGGCATTTGCGGCCTCTGCAACCGTCTGGTCCAATTTCTGCTCCGGCACGATATACACGACCGCTTAAAGTTCGCGTCATTGCAAAGCGAATTCGCGCGAGTGGCGCTGGCCCGTCACGGAGCAGATGCCGCCGACCTCGATACAATTCAGATTATCGAGAATTATGGCCGCGCCGATGAAAAACTGCTCAGCAGATCCGATGCAATCTTACGGGCTGGACGTGCGCTTGGAGGCTTTTGGAAGTTTGCCGCCGCCACAAGCCATTTAGTACCTAAGAGCCTGCGCGATTCGTTTTATAGATTCGTGGCTCGGAATCGTTATCGTGTCTTTGGGAAATACGACACTTGCCTTTTGCCTGAACCTAAGCAACGGAAAAAATTTCTAGACCTGTAACGGAGCAAAGATGCGCACCATCCTATCGATTCTCGTTATCATGTCAACAATCCTGCCAACCGCCCTGTCAACCAAGAAAACCGTCGCACCTGACTACGATCTCGTGATCAAACACGGTCTCATCGTTGATGGATCGGGCGCTCCTGGTTTTATGAGTGATGTCGGGATCAGAAAAGAGCGCATCGCAAAAATCGGCGATCTTTCGAAAGCGACGGCTTCCCGAACTATCGATGCCTCAAGCCTGGTAGTGGCACCTGGTTTTATCGACATGTTGGGCCAATCGGAAACGTATCTTCTGATCGATCCGCGCGGAATGAGCAAGATAATGATGGGTGTGACGACAGAAATCACGGGCGAAGGCGAATCAATCGCACCAATCAACGATCGACAGATTAAGGAACAGGAAGATTTTCTCAAACGTTTCAGTCTGACAATCGACTGGCGCACTCTCGACGGTTATTTCAAGAGGCTCGAGCAACAGCATACCGGTTTGAATATCGGTACATTTGTTGGCGCCACTCAAGTGCGAGAGTTCGTAGTGGGTTACGACAACAGACCGCCTACGCCTGAAGAGCTTGGACGGATGAAAAAGCTTGTCGCTGACGCCATGCGAGAAGGTGCGTTGGGCCTATCGACGTCGCTACAGTATGTACCGGCCCGCTTTGCTAAGACTGATGAGATTGTCGAACTGGCTAAAGTGGCGAAGGAATTTGGTGGTATTTACGCGACTCATCAACGTAGTGAAGCCAACGCGTTAGACGCGTCAATGAGTGAGGTGTTTGAGATCGCGCGCCGGGCGCAGATACCGGTAGAGATCTGGCATCTCAAGACGGCGTACAAGAAGAACTGGGGCAGAATGCCTGAAGTTATCAAAAAGATCAGCGACGCCCGCGCGAATGGCCTGGACATTTCGGCAGATGTCTATCCCTACATAGCTGGGAGCACCTCGCTGAGCGCTTGTCTGCCACCCTGGGCACTCGAAGGCGGAACCGACAAGATGATGGAGCGGTTAAGAGATCCGGCAACTCGTGAACGGCTCAAAAAGGAGATCTCGTCGGACCAGCAGGATTGGGAAAATATTTATCTAGGTAGTGGTGGGCCAACCGGGGTCTTGATTGGGTCGGTAGTCAATCGCGAATTGGAAACCTTGCAGGGTAAACGGATATCGGAGATTGCGGCTGAACAGAAAAAGGATCCACTCGATGCAGTTTTTGATTTGATTCTGGCAGATCATGGTCAGACTGGCGCGATCTATTTCATGATGAGTGAAGACGATCTAAGAGCGGCAATGCGGGCGCCATTTGTAAGCTTCTGCACGGATAGTGGTTCTCGTGCGACAGATGGTCCACTTGCGGGTTCGAAGTCCCATCCGCGCGGTTGGGGAACATATCCGAGAATACTTGGTCGCTATGTGCGAGATGAAAAAATGCTTTCGCTCGAAAGTGCTATTCAAAAAATGACTGGTGGGCCGGCCGCTCGAGTTGGTTTGCATGATCGCGGCCGGTTACGCGAAGGAATGTTTGCTGATGTGACGATTTTCGATCCCACAACAGTGATTGACCGCGCCACGTTTGAGTCACCGAATCAATACCCGCTGGGCATTCAATATGTATTGGTGAATGGTCAGGTCAGCGTCGATAAAGGTCAACGAACGGGAGTCCTTTCCGGAAAAGTAATCCGCGGCCGCGGCTATAAACCCGGGACAACTAAACCCAGATCGCTCTAGATCTCTAATGCTCTCCGTGCAACCTTTGTGCTCTCAGTGCCTCTGTGGTGGATGACTTCAAATGGAAATTAACCACCGAGACACTGAGCACACAAAGGTTGCACAGAGAAATCGTCATACTTTTAGAAAAATGTTCTTCCGGTAAAGCAGCCACATCAGGAACAGCCAAACCAACACAAATGCTATTCCATAAGCAAGTGAGGCATTGATAGGACTGGCCCACGACAGAAACAAATGATCAAAGATCCAACCCTGCGAAGAATCCCGTGAACCATCAGCGGCCGTGACCTTGATCATCTCCATAAACTTCTCCATCAAGCCACTCCCAACATACAACGCAATTGCGTTCATCCCGAAAACTTCAAATGGCCACGCCCAGCGACGGTAACCCTTGATATCTATCAACCAATAGCACAGTCCCAGTAATTGCAGCGCAAGGCCGGCTGTAAAGAAGACATAAGAGCTGGTCCATAGGGCTTTGTTGATGGGAAAGAACGGGTTCCACGCCCATCCAATCATCACGCAAACCGCACCCGCCACAAACATGCCTGCAACCTTCTCGTAATGAGTGCGCTCAGTTCGCAGCCAGTGCCCCGTCAATATCCCGAATAATGTCGTGGCGATCGCGGGTATGGTGCTCAATATTCCTTCAGGGTCGTAAACTTTGCCTTGTTTCCAGATGTGCGGGCCAAAGACAACCCGATCGACATACGACGCGAGACTTCCCTCCTTAGTTAAATCTCCGGCTGCGAAGCCCGGAGCGGGAATCTTGGTCATGAGGATGTAATAAAAGACCAATAGTGCCAGTGCGATTAATAACTGAGTTCTAACTCGAGTACCGAGGAAAATTAGTGAGGCCACGAGATAACAAACGGCAATTCGTTGAAGGACGCCCGGGATTCTAATTGTTGCCAGCTGAAAATAAGGAAAGCCGTTTAAGAACAGCCCGAGGCCAAAAATAATCAGCGACCGCCTGATTACCTTTATATATAGGTCTCGAGTGACGCCACGCTCCTCAACGCGCCGCCCAAAGGCGAGCGTAATCGAGACGCCTACAATAAAGAGGAAGAACGGAAATACCAGATCGGTTGGAGTCCAGCCGTTCCATTCAGCATGTTCGAGTGGCCAATAAATACTGCTCCACGTTCCGGGGTTGTTCACCAAAGTCATAGCGGCAATAGTGATTCCACGGAAAACATCAAGTGAGATTAGTCGATTTGATGGTTTCATTTTTGGAGTGTGGCGGCCTGGCGCCGCTTTCTAATGCGGCTGTTATGCCGCTGGTTGATAAATGAGTTGTCGGAGTGACAAAGCGGCGCCGGGCCGCCGCACTCCAAAGTTAACGCGTACCGAGACCAAACTCTTCCGGGTCAGGAAGAATTGACGTTGTGTCGTAAACACGCAAAGCGTCATCCATCGCTCGACTCTTTGCTAACCAGATTGAGATTGCCTGATCGTAACGTGAAAGAACGCTTTCCAGCCAGTACGGACGATTCTCAGTTAACCATTGCTCTCGATAACGGACCTTTAATTCGGCGAGCTCTTCGGCCATCTCGCGCAGGTGATTGTAGATCGCCCCTGTGTAACGCCGCAGCCGTCGCGCCCTGGCCCGATCCCCGAGATTGAGGTATGCATCCCAGTACTCGCGGCTGAACTTCTCGATAGTTTGCGCTCGTCGGCCCAAATGATCAAAGCGTTGGGCTGCGAAAATCATAGCCGGTATCATCGAGCCGTTTCTTCGCACCCTGGTTCTGTTTCTGATTATCGACTCTTCCGCATTCTCAACTTGTAATCGCATCTGTCTGATCTTGTCACTGTTGGCGCGCACTTGAGTCTGGAACGCAGTACTAAATGGGTTACGCCAGAAAGCCTCGTCCCCGGCGCCTCCGCCAAGAGTGGCATTGACGCTGCCGAGGGCTCTGATAGCGCTTACAAAACTCTGACCCTCGGTGCGGAAGAAAGCCCAATCGAAATCAGCATCAAAGCCATTTTGATCAAAAGGTTGCGACTGCCACGAAGCGGCCGCACCCAACACGACTCCGTACCAACTCATTTCGAATAACGACTCACCGTCATCGTCCCAACTAGTGTTCAGCATCCCAATGGCGCCGGCAGTCTGCGCATCTCTCACAAAGTTGATGATGTTTTTAGACGACGATTCGATGTTGGGAAATATTTGATTCCAACTCCAGATACCGGGACAAACCAGTTGCTGCAATCCCGCTTTTTTAAAAGGTTCAATTCTAGAGTTGTAACTCTCGCGAGGAGCATAATCCCAATTCGCGACAATCAAGTCTTTTGGAATATCGCCAATGAGATCAGGATGATTCAAGGCGATGTCACCCCAAAATATCAGCTTGCGATTATACGGCTTCAGCAACTCGCGCACTCGGTCCAGATGATCGAAGTAGACCGCGCCAACGCCTTTGGCTTTGGCCGCTTCCATACTTTGTCCTTCACCGAGTTCAAACGTCTCGTCGGCCCCAATATGGAAAAATTGACCGGGAAATAACTGGTCCAACTCGCGGTACCAGTCTGCGATCAACTTATAACTTCCCTCTTGCTGTGGCGACAACACATCACCATAAGGAGTTTCAGCGAGCGAATTATATTTTTCCAGTTTGAGGGCTTTGTGTAAGTGTCCAAACGTCTGCTGTTCGGGAATTAATTCAATGTGATAGGACCGTGCGTACGCGACAAGTTCTTTGATCTCCGCTGGTGTAAGGGAGCCTCCTTCAGGCGCAATGAGGGGATGTTCATCGCTGGCAAGAGTATGTTCCATGTAGAACGAATGGACATTCAGTTTGAACGAAGCAAACGTGCGCAACTGACGCTTGATGTACGACAGAGTCGGCACTGGGCCACGACTGATGTCGTCTGACATTCCACGCCAGCGCATTGCCGGCCAATCAACTATATGTACCCCCTGGATGTAACCGTTCGCTGAGTCACCTCGAACAAGTTGCTTCAGAGTTTGCAAGCCATAAAACACCCCGGTTGCAGTCGTCGCGGCGATAACGACACCGTCTTTGCGCACGTCAAGTAAGTACCCTTCGTCACCCAGGGACTCACTGAGAGAGATGCCTCGCTTCTTTAGCACACTCTCGATAGCGGGAAGGTCCAACTTACCAATAAGTATTTCCCTTCGCCGGTTGCCCCCGGATAGACGCAACTCGATCCCTGATGTTTGTTTGACGTCATCGATGAAATCAACTGCGGCAAATCGATCGTCAGCAGATTTTGGATCGGCGAGCCGAAGATGAACGCCTCGGTCCAGGGCAAAAGACTCTCCGTTGGCTGTCACTTGCCTGGGCTTGGGAAGAACGGCAATAGATGCAGAACCAGCTGGGGCTTGAGCCCGCACCACCACATTAACAAGCAGCAGAATCAAGCTGACGACGATCAGACGAGAACCCAAACTTCGTGTTAGAGTGTTTGCCATGTTTGTACTTGTACTTGGTCCTTCGTACTTTGTATTGCACTAAATGAGGAAACGACGCCGTCCGATATGCTTTAGCTCGTCGGGTTCCGGCCACAAGTAATTCACTTTCGACACGCACGATGAGCTAAAGCATGTCGGACATGGTCGTATGAATGCCGAGGCCCAAAGTACCAAGTACAAAGCATAAAGTGCAAAGCACGATACCAAATTATTGAGAGTGGAGTCTGAGTGAACCGTGTCCTTGATGCTCTCGGAAATCACCGAGCAACCACAAGCGCTCGCCAAAACTATTAGCGAGGAAAGAAATAAGCTTGCGAGCCTCGGGAAGCTTATAAAATCGCGTGATATAAATCTGATCGTACTGGTGGCGCGTGGGAGTTCGGATAACGCTTCACTGTTCGGTCGATACCTCCTCGAAATAACAACCGGCATTCCCGTTTCACTGTCGGCGCCATCTGTCCACACAATTTACAATGCAAAGTTAAAGTTAGACCACGCTTTGGTAGTTGGGGTGTCGCAATCGGGCGAAGGTGAGGACATCAATCGCGTACTTGAAAGCGCACGCACTTCCGGGGCCTTCACTGTTGGTATTACAAATGAGCCAAACTCGTCGATGACCAGGTTCGTTGACGAAACTTTACTGACGCACGGCGGACGTGAACGTTCAGTGGCGGCGACGAAGACTTTTACGGGGCAGATGCTCCTCTTTTATATGCTCGCCAATGAATTGGCTGCGACTAAACCAACTTTTGACTATGACGTTATCCCAGACTTCGTCGAACGTGCCCTGGAGCAGAGGCCAGCGATTCTAGAGTTGGTGCAGCGATATGTCTTCATGGAGAATTGCGTCATTGTGGGCCGCGGCCTGGCCTACGCAAATGCTTATGAACTGGCACTGAAATTAATGGAGACGTGCTATGTGGTCGCTGAGCGCTTCTCATCTGCTGACTTTCTACATGGGCCGCTGGCGATGGTAGAGAGACACTTCCCCGTAATCTTGTTCGCACCGCCGGGAGTGATGTTGCCGGGCGTTAAGAATTTGATTGAGCGTCTGCGTGAGCTCCACGCAGATACACTAGCTATCACTGGCGACTTGGACACGGCGAAGCTATGTAGTCGTTCAATCATAATGCCGAAGGAGATCGATGAGTTTGTGGCCCCGATTCCCTATATTGTTCCCGGCCAGCTGTTCGCAGCGTTGTTGGCCGAAGCGAAAGGACTAAATCCCGACTCACCTCGCTCATTATCAAAAGTAACAAGGACACTATGATGTCCAGGAGCGTCACTTACGTGCGCGCTCCATTTATGGGTGATTGTCTGAGACTTGAAAGAACCTCCCATGAAGATCGAACTGAAAGATTTGAGTCACAATCCCGTCTACCTACAGGTCCGCGAACAAATCGAAAACCATATAAAAGGTAAGCACATCGCCTCAGGTGAGAACCTTCCCTCTCCTAATGCTCTGGCACAGAAGCTTTCAGTCGACCGAGGTGAGATTCAACGGGCGTATTACGAGTTGGAGCAGTTGGGTCTCATCAAAAAGCACACCGGCAAAGACTTTCTCGGTAAACCCAAAATCGAGTACCGCGTCAGTTAGTTGTAGGGGCGCCAACTCCGTGGGCGCCCGTGTCTTATGATTAAACGACACGATAAAACGGGTCCGTAACTCCGTGGGCGCCCCTGGTGTGAGCTCAGATAAAGGCCATGTCAGAACCTCACTCCCAACGAAGTCTCGTAATCAATACTGGGGCGCCCACGGAGTGACGCCCCTACGGCGGAGTGACGCCATATGGGGGTGCATTAACACGATTTTGAGATGCAGTGATATAGTTTTGGCCCGTACAAGATCGACGTGATGTTAAGTATTATTTGATTAGTAATTTGCGAAAGTGGCGGAATTGGCAGACGCGCCAGACTTAGGATCTGGTACCGAAAGGTGTGGGGGTTCGAGTCCCCCCTTTCGCACCAAATTGGTCTTTAGCTTTTGATCTTTGGCATTCGAAAGACCAAAGACCTAAGACCCAAGACCGAAGAAACAAAGACCCAACTATAATGAAGACCGAATTAACAGATATCTCCCCAACACGGAAAGAGATCAAAATCGAGATCGAGCCAGCACAGATTCGTACGGCCTACGATCGAATCAGTGATGAGTACGCGAAGGCCGCAACAGTGCCCGGATTTCGCAAAGGCCATGCGCCGCGTTCAGTCGTCCGAAATCGTTATAAAACCGAAATTAGAAGCGACGTATTGCGCGAACTCCTTCCCGACGCAGTCAACAGCGCTATCGGAGAGCATTCACTTTCGGCAATCGGTGAGCCAGATGTTCACCTTGACAATACCGAGGGTCTCGAAACTCTCGGTGACAAACCAATCACTGTGAAAGTGGGCGTCGAAGTTTTTCCAGATGTAGCGCTCTCTACTTATAAAGGACTCGAAGCAGTAAAACGCGTTCGACCAATCACGGATAGCGACGTTGATAAAACGATTGAAGGACTGCGGGAGGCGTCTGCATCAATGCAGCCGGTCGAAGATCGCGCAGCAGACCTGGGCGATACAGTGACTATCAACGTTCAGGGCACCTTCGTGGATCAACCGGATGAAGAAGATATCAAGGTTGAAGATGTCGAAGTCGTACTGGGCGGCGAAGGAGTGCAACCTGAGTTCACCGACAACTTGAAAGGCACTAAACCAGACGATTCACGAGATTTCATCGTGGACTATCCAGCCGATTTTACCTCCGCCGGCCTCGCTGGAAAGAAGGTCGATTACAAAGTTCAAGTGACTGCCGTCCGGCGCCGCGAACTGCCCGAAGTTGACGACGAATGGGCAAAGAGTCTCGGGGACGAGTTCGATTCGGTTTCAACGTTGCGAGCCAAAATCAAAGAAGATCTCGAACAGCGTTCCGGACATGAATCGTCGCACCGTTTGCGCGGCGAAGTGATGAAAAAGCTGCTTGAGGGTCACCAGTTTGAAGTACCTCAGACACTGGTTGATCAACAGGCCAGTCATCGTCTCGAGAGTGTGGTTCGTGACATGATTTCGCGCGGCATCGATCCCCGCAATCGCGACGTAAATTGGGAGGGCGCGCGCGAAGAATTGAAGGTCCAGGCGGAAGAAGATGTAAGGGCTACAATGTTGCTCGATCGGATTGCGGATGAAGAGAAAATCGAAGTCTCAGATGAAGAAGTTGAAGCTGAGATCGAGTCCATTGCGAATGCGTCGCGACAGCCGCGTGAGCAAGTGCGGGCTGCCTTGACAAAGGATGGAGGCGAACGTAGCATCGCGCACAGATTGCGCAATCGTAAAGCGCTTGATTTTTTGATCGAGAATGCGCACGTAACGGAAGAAGAGTGGAGCGAAGAAGAGAATAAGGTTGAAGGTAGTACTCAGGATGAGTAGTCCCGCTCTATCCCCGGCTCACTTCATGAAGTTTCATTCTCAAAAGACATCTTCGTAACACTGAACTCCAATTTCCCCTATAGCTCCAAGTGAGGTTTCTGTTATGGCTTTAGTACCAATGGTTGTTGAGCAAACGTCGCGAGGCGAACGTGCTTTTGATATCTACTCGCGATTGTTGAAGGACAACATTATTTTTCTCGGTACCCCGATTGATGATCAAATTGCAAATCTGATTGTGGCTCAGTTGCTCTTTCTCGAAGCTGAAGATCCCGAAAAGGACATCAACCTCTATATCAATTCACCCGGCGGCTCAATCACAGCCGGCATGGCAATTTACGACACAATGCAGTTCATTCGTCCGGATGTGACTACGATCTGTGTCGGACAATGTGCATCGATGGGTGCGCTGCTACTTGCAGCGGGTGCGAAAGGCAAACGATTTGCTCTTCCGAATTCTCGAATCCTTATTCACCAACCGTCGGGCGGATCGCAGGGCCAAGCGACGGATATAAGAATTCAAGCTGAAGAAATTCTTCGTATGCGCGAGTTGACCTCGCAGATTATCGCCAAACACACGGGCCAGTCCTACGACACAGTGGAACGTGATGTTGAACGCGATAAAATAATGTCTGCCATGCAGGCCAAGGAATATGGTTTAATAGACGAGGTCATCGCGCACCGCGAGTAATCCCGAAGAGTCTCAAGGAGCTTCCTCTTTAGCATATGGTACGACGAACTGACGACACTCTGCGCTGCTCGTTCTGTGGTAAATCACAGAACGAAGTCAAGAAGCTCATTGCTGGTCCAACCGTTTACATTTGCAACGAGTGCATCGATATCTGCAACGAGATCATTACCGATGATCAACAGGCGGAATCAGTAGCGACCAGACCGCCGCTTCCCAAACCGGGAGAAATCAAAAACTTCTTAGACGAATACGTAATCGGCCAGGATGAAACAAAGAAGCGCCTGGCCGTTGCTGTGTATCAACACTACAAGCGGATCGAACTTGGCCGCCGCCGCAGTGACGTCGAAATTCAGAAGGCCAACATCCTTCTGATTGGACCCACCGGTACAGGCAAAACTTTACTTGCGCAAACACTCGCGCGAATGCTGGCAGTTCCCTTCACCATCGTAGATGCAACCACGCTGACCGAAGCGGGTTACGTGGGCGAAGACGTCGAGAACATCATTCTCAAACTATTACAAGCTGCTAATGGCGATGTAGAGCGAGCTCAACAAGGCATCATCTATATTGACGAAGTCGACAAGATCTGTCGCAAGGATGAAAACCCGTCCATCACCCGTGACGTATCGGGTGAAGGTGTCCAACAGGCACTGCTGAAGATTCTGGAAGGCACCGTTGCCAACGTTCCCCCCCAGGGAGGCCGTAAGCATCCACACCAGGAGTTCTTCCCAGTCGACACGACCAACATTCTCTTTATCTGTGGTGGCGCATTCGTGGGACTCGAAAAGGTTATTGAACGACGTCTGCGAAATAAGTCGCTCGGTTTTCATGCAGAAGTTAAATCAGGATCGCACCGCCATGCCGAAGCGCTCGCGGCAGTTCAACCGGAAGACCTGATTCGTTTTGGCCTGATCCCCGAGTTTGTTGGCCGACTCCCCGTAGCCGGCGTCCTGCACGAACTCGATGAAGGCGCTTTAATAAAAATCCTTACCGAACCGAAAAACGCCCTCGTAAAGCAATATCAGAAGAAATTCGATTTTGATAACGTCAAACTCAAGTTTACCGAGGATGCTCT
Source organism: Pyrinomonadaceae bacterium (assembly GCA_035457105.1). Classification (GTDB taxonomy): domain Bacteria; phylum Acidobacteriota; class Blastocatellia; order Pyrinomonadales; family Pyrinomonadaceae; genus PSRF01. The sequence continues at coordinate 25,989 of DATIBX010000836.1, read as the reverse complement.
CAAGGCCGTCGCCCGACAAGCCGTCGAGAGGAAAGTTGGCGCCCGCGGCCTGATGATGATCCTCGAAGAACTGCTGCTTGACGCGATGTACACCCTGCCCTCGCAGAAACGCGTAAAAGAGTTCGTAATCAACAGCGAAATGGTCGAACGACGACGTGCGGTTCCTGGTGAAGGTTTAACCGGAATCGACGGCGCGGCAGCCTAACCTTTTCGTCCCAGTGCGTCCGAACGGGAAAGTAGCGCACCCACGGGAAATGATCTACTATTAGACATCTCTCAGTGAGAGGCGAGACGGCAGTTTTAGCGGCTCGCCTTCTTTGCAATGGCTAGGGAAAATTACTTAAATCATGGAAGAATATTCAGATCGAACCCCCGCCGACGTTGCCTGGTATCCGATGGTGCCGATCCGCGACGTCGTCATATTTCCTTTCACAAAGGTTGCCTTCAAGATTGGACGTCCAGGTTCGGTTCGCGCTTTGGAGCAAGCGCTGGCCACTGACCGCACTATCTTCTTAGCCACCCAACATGATGCCACGGTCGATGAACCGACCCCGGAACAGATTTATGGAGTCGGAACACTTGGCCGAATTCTGCAATCCCAGAAACAAGACAACGGTCAGATCAAGGTTGTGGTCGAAGGTCGGGAACGCGCTACTACGGTTCGCGTTGAAAATAGCGACGGCGCCTTTATGGCATTGGTGCGCCGCGCACCAGTTGTAAACGAAGAAGGAACCAGACTTGATGCGTTGATCCAAAAAGTCGGACAACTGGTCGAACAACATCTGCGATTAGCGCCCGACACGCAAACCGACGCCCTTCAGACCGCCTTGAGAAATCAAGAGCCTTCGCATCTCGCGGATGCACTCGCATCTCAGTTGCGCATATCAGTTGAAGACAAACAAGGGCTCCTCGAAATCTTCTCGACGCAGGCGAGACTGCAGCGGTTGACTGAGCTGTTGGAAACCGAGATCGAAAAGCGTCAGCTCGACCGCACGATTCAGACTCGAGTTAAGCGTCAGATGGAAAAAGCTCAGAAGGAGTACTACCTCAACGAGCAAATCAAAGCCATCCACAAAGAACTCGGGCGTAAAGACGAAAAGGCTGAACTGGAAGAGCTCAAAAAGAAGATCGAAGAAGCTGGCATGACTGACGAGGCAAAAGAAAAGGCCATGCAGGAGCTCCATCGCCTGGAAGCGATGCCGCCAATGTCAGCTGAAGGTACTGTTTCACGCACCTACATCGACTGGCTCATAAGTGTGCCTTGGAAACAGAAATCGAAAGAGATCAAAGACTTGATCAAGGCCGAAGAGGTCCTCAATGACGATCACTTCGGGCTGGAAAAAATCAAAGAACGCATCCTCGAGTATCTCGCGGTGCGCCAACTAGTTAAAAATCCACGTGGCTCGATTCTCTGCTTCGTCGGACCTCCGGGCGTTGGCAAAACCAGCCTCGGAAAATCGATTGCACGAGCGACTGGACGAAAGTTCATTCGCTTGTCATTAGGTGGAGTTCGTGACGAAGCTGAGATACGCGGTCACCGTCGCACTTATATCGGTGCCCTACCCGGCCAAATCATTCAAATGATGAAAAAGGCTGGAACAGTAAATCCGGTGCTCCTGCTGGATGAAGTCGACAAGCTGGGCGCGGACTTCCGGGGAGACCCGAGCGCCGCTTTACTAGAAGTACTTGATCCAGAACAGAATCACACCTTCCAGGATCACTATTTGGACGTCGAGTACGACCTGTCCAAAGTCTTCTTTATTGCTACGGCTAATGTTCTCCACACGATTCCACCAGCACTTCAGGATCGGCTCGAAATCCTGCGCTTATCTGGTTATACCGAACGCGAGAAGCTCGAAATAGCCAAGCGCCATCTGGTTCCGAAACAAGCGGATGGTAACGGCTTGAAGATCGAGCAGCTTGAGTTTACGGACGAAGGTATTCTCGAAGTGATCAGGCACTACACTCGCGAAGCGGGTGTCCGCAACCTGGAGCGCGAGATTGGTTCGTGTTGCCGCAAGATCGCTCGTAAGTTTGTATCTGAACAAGCTGGCGAAGAGGCAAAAGACCGTATCGATGCTGAGCGCGTGCGCGAAATGCTGGGGCCGATCAAATTCAGACAACAGGGCGTCGCAGCTGAGAGTGAAATTGGTCTTGCCACTGGACTTGCCTGGACAGAGGTAGGTGGCGAAGTCCTACAAATCGAAGCCACTCTGGTTAAAGGACGCGGCGGCGTAACTCTTACTGGAAAACTCGGCGAGGTTATGCAGGAATCTGCGCAGGCTGCTCTGACCTGCATTAAGGCCCGATCTGAACGCCTGGGAATGAGTCTCGATTTCATCCGTAAACGTGACTTGCATATCCATATTCCGGAAGGCGCAATACCGAAGGACGGACCGTCAGCGGGTATTACGATGGCCACGGCCATGGCTTCAGCGCTCGCTCGAGTGCCGGTTAAGAAGAATGTCGCAATGACCGGTGAAATTACGCTCCGCGGTCGCGTGCTGCCTATCGGGGGTGTAAAAGAGAAGCTGTTGGCAGCCCATCGCTTTGGGATTGATACTATCCTTCTTCCGAAAGACAACGAGAAGGATCTGGTCGAACTGCCCGAAGAAGTACTGGACTCGCTTACTATTAACTTCGTCGATACCATCGATGACGTGTTGGCTCTAGCACTTGAAGATGCCTGCCCGACTGACGCGGCAACCGCCGACGGGGCACCTCCATTGTGGACCACCGAACCGCCTTCGCAAGGTATCCAAACCAGCTAATTTTTCTAGTCCGTTCGATTTAACTCAAGCGATTCACGCTAGCCACTCTCGGCTAGCGTGAATCTCCTTTGCATGGGACTCTAATGCTGATGGGTCAGCATAGTACCGCTGACATAACTTCCACCCCTTCTTACTTCTAATTCATGAGGAGCACTGAAAAATGAGCAAACACAAAGACGCTGATCTGATTTTGAAGCTTTACGACCTTCGACGCGAGGCAACAATGCGTGAGGCTCGAAATTGGTTCTTCAGCTTCAACCCGACAAAGGTAGAGGATTTCATAAACGTATTGATGAGCGACAAGAGCGGCTATTACCGCATGGTCACATCCTACTGGGAGATGGCAGCTTCGTTCGTAAACAATGGCGCCATTGATGCTCAAATGTTTAATGACGCTAACGGTGAGCACCTCTTCGTTTATGCCAAACTTGAACCATTTATCGAAGATCTGCGACGCGAGTTCAATGCGCCGCAAGCAATGGGACATCTGGAAAAACTCGTGAAACAGGTGCCGGACTACGAACAGCGATTGACGGCCATTCGCGAAAGAATGAAGCAAATGGCGGCGCGGATTGCTCAACGCCAGGCAGCGGCAGCAGGCAACTAATCATTCCTGTAGGTTTTCCCCGCCTGAAGTCTTTCGGAGTTAGGGTTGGCCGACACCGTCAACCCTGACTTTCAAGCCCTTTAAATAAAGCTTTCCATAGCAACAGAGCGTTTCTGATGAAGGTAACGAGTGCGGAATTTCTAAAAAGTGCCTTCGCCGAAAGCGATTGGCCAAAGGATCGAATGCCGGAAATAGCTTTTCTGGGGCGTTCAAATGTCGGGAAATCAAGCCTGATGAACTCGTTGCTTGGGGTTAAGGGACTGGCGCGGACATCCTCCACACCCGGGCGAACCCAGTCTCTAAATTTCTTTGAAATCAATAAACAGTTTAGATTTGTCGATTTACCTGGGTTTGGGTATGCCCGTGTGCCGCAAACGTTGCGAGCAGGCTGGGGCGAGATGGTCACCAGTTATCTTGCCAACCGCGGTCAGCTTGTGCTATCAATTCATATCGTAGATTCGCGCCACGAACCCACAAAACAGGATTTGCAACTTCACGAGTGGCTTGGCCACAACGATAAGCCCCGAATTATAGTTGCCACTAAATCCGATAAGCTTTCTAACAACGAACTGAGAAAAAATCTTGAGCACATCGCACGCGTGCTCAATCACAACGGTGTAATGGCATATTCCGCCAAAACCGCTAGCGGCCGTGATCAACTTTGGCGTGCAATAAAAAGCGCAATTGCGTGACACTCAAACCTGTTTCACAGTTTGCGCGGCAGAGACGAGTAAGCTAGTATTCAGTACACAAGTCGGCAAACCGTACAATCTCATAGCCCCCGAAGGTCAATCTTGTTTTTTGTGGGCCACGCGTGTGGAGCAGGTGGCATCCAAATCGTAATTGAGATCGCTGCCCACGCGAATTGAAATAATTGAACAACACATTGAGGAGAATCTTTCTTAACACCTCGCGAGTGATTTGAGTAGCGCCTCGCTGCTCGTATCTTGTCGCTCTAACCGCACGATCGTTCACTTCCAACGCTCAGGTAATTGATAAGCCGCCAGTTAGGCGGCAAACGAAATCGCAAGAGAACAACTGACATGTCACAACGAACACGTTCACGCGCATCAAGCGCGAACAACGACGCCAACGCTGAAGATGGCGGCACCGTAGCAACCGCGGAAGCTCCCGAGAGAGAAACCAGAGAGGGACGCGAAGGCAAGAATGAAGGCTTTCACAACCTGGCGGATCTCAAAGAGATGTCCATATCCAAGCTCACGCAGATCGCTAAAAGCATGGACGTACCAGGCGCGACCGGCATGCGCAAGCAGGAGCTGATCTTCAAAGTATTGGCGGCGCAGACCGAAAAAAGCGGTCTGATCTTTTCCGAGGGCGTACTCGAAACCTTGCCCGATGGCTTCGGTTTCTTGCGAGCCCCCGAATACAACTATCTGCCAGGCCCGGATGATATCTATGTTTCGCCATCGCAAATCAGGAAGTTCGACCTGCGCACCGGCGATACCGTCAGCGGCCAAATACGGCCGCCCAAAGAAGGTGAGAGATACTTCGCTTTAATTAAAGTTGAAGCTATCAACTTCGAGTCTCCAGATCAGGCGAGAGAAAAAGTCTTCTTCGACAACTTGACGCCGCTCTATCCAGAAGAGCAACTGAAGATGGAGACGTCAAACGAAAACCTGTCCGCTCGCGTTATCGACCTGGTGACGCCCTTAGGCAAAGGACAGCGTGGCTTAATCGTGGCGCCACCTCGTACTGGTAAGACGATGTTGCTGCAGACGATCGCTAATTCGGTGACCCAGAATCATCCGGAAGTCACACTCATCGTCCTGCTAATCGACGAGCGACCTGAAGAAGTTACCGACATGCAACGCTCCGTCAATGGTGAAGTCATTTCGTCAACCTTCGACGAGCCACCGACACGTCACGTCCAGGTTGCCGACATGGTAATCGAGAAGGCCAAGCGTCTGGTGGAACACAAGCGAGACGTCGTTATTCTGCTCGATTCCATCACGCGTCTGGCTCGTGCGCACAACGCAGTCGTGCCACCGAGCGGCAAGATTCTCTCAGGCGGTATCGATTCCAACGCTCTGCAGCGACCAAAGAGATTCTTTGGTGCCGCGCGAAACATCGAAGAAGGTGGCAGCCTGACAATTATCGCAACCGCGCTGATTGATACCGGCTCGCGCATGGACGATGTGATCTTTGAAGAGTTCAAGGGAACCGGTAACTCTGAAATTCATCTCGACCGACGGTTGAGCGACAAACGCTTGTTCCCCGCTATCGATTTGCAACGCTCGGGAACGCGAAAAGAAGAGTTGCTCATCAGTAAGGAAGACTTAAATCGAATCTGGGTGATGAGAAGAGTTCTCAATCCTCTTTCACCAGTTGAGCAGATGGAAGTCGTGCTCGAGCGTCTGGAGAAGACAAAATCCAACGCCGAGTTCCTCGCGTCGATGCAAAGCTAGAAAAATTCAACAGGCGGAAGGTACGGTGTGATTAACTGGCCTTCCGCCTTTTTTGCGACCAGCGAACGAACCGTCTCAATTTGCAGCTGATATGCGTATTGCCATCCTGACTTCTGAAGCTCTGCCTTTCGTCAAAACTGGCGGGCTGGCTGATGTTTCCGGAGCATTGCCAAAGGCTCTAAGAGAGCTCGATGTAGATGCGCGGCTTTTCCTTCCCTTCTACCAAAAGATCGATCGAAACCTAATCAATGGGCCGGCGATAGAAAATGTCAGCGTTGAGTGGCGCGGCCAGGTTCATCAGGTGCGGTTTTTTCAGAGCGATGCCGCCGGAGCGCCAGCTTACTTGCTGGATACGCCCGACTTTTTTAATCGTCCGACGGTCTATGGCTTTTCTGATGATCATGTGCGCTTTGCGTTCTTTTCACGTGCCTCGCTTGCATTGCTGAAACATCTGGATTGGGCGCCGGACGTGATCCACGGAAATGATTGGCCATGTGGCTTTGCGATTACTGAATTGCGAGCTCGCCGCCGCTACGATCCCTTCTTTAGCGCGACTCGAGGATTGTTCTCGCTCCATAACGTTGGCTACCAGGGGTTGTTTGACCCAAAGGACTTATGGTGGCTTGGTTTTGGAGAGCCTCCAGACAAGAGTGACTTCATGCTCAATAGCACTGCGTCGGCCTTAAAGGCAGGCATCATTGCCGCAGACGCGCTATCTACGGTGAGTCCCCGTTATGCCAGGGAGATTCAAACTCCTGAACAGGGCCATGGCCTCGATTGGCTCTTGCACGCGCGCAGCGATCGTCTCGCGGGAATAACTAATGGTGTCGACTATGACATCTGGAACCCGGAGACTGATCCACATATCGCGGCGAACTTTTCCTTAGCGGATTTGACCGGGAAAAAGGATTGCAAACTGGATCTGCTCAAGCGCTTTGGCTTAGATCCCGATCCGCAGCGACCAATACTGGCCATAATTTCGCGCCTGGTTGGTCAAAAAGGCTACGATCTGATTCGGCAAATCTCGCGTGATATTGTGGCCAGCGGTTGCTTTTTCATTGCTCTGGGTGGTGGCGCTCGCGAATATGAAGACTTCTTACAGTGGTGGCATGATTCGGCGCCTCGTCAGGTGGGAATTTATAAGGGCTACGCGGGTGAGGCTCTGGCCCATCAGATCGAGGCCGGCGCTGACATGTTCTTGATGCCTTCGTTGTATGAGCCGTGTGGTCTGAATCAGATGTACAGCATGCGATATGGGACTGTACCGATTGTCAGAGCTACGGGCGGTTTAGACGACACTGTAGAGCAGTTCGATGCGCGCACGGGAAACGGTAATGGGTTCAAATTTGGGCCCTATAATGGGCATGCGTTGCTTGAAAAAATTCGTGAAGCCCTTTACTTTTATTCCCGGCCCGACATCTGGCTAACGATTCAGCGCAACGGCATGCGGATTGATAATTCGTGGGCGGCTGCTGCCAGGAAATACGTGGAGTTATACGAGGCAACGGCGAAGTTTTAAAGGTAAGGGAGTTCAGTACCGCCTGACTTCTTGACGACTTGTTGGCGCGGACCCGGAGTTCGCGCCTCTCGTATGTTTGGGATTCCGTGGAGGACTTTTTGGCTAAGCATCTCTCTGTGTTCTCTGCGTGATCTCCGCGTTCTTTGCGTCTCGAGCTCTAATAGAACTCCTACAACGCGGAGGACACAGAGAACGCGGAGAAATGAAAGTGGGCCACCTTTCCGCGCAAGTTGAAGATGAAGAATTTGAGCAATGTCAAAATTAACAGGCAACGTTCGTTTGAGGATCGACTCCAGCAACGTTTGCGATCGCGTAAAGTCACGGCCGCAAAGTTTCGCGCCAAGCAAGCCCAAGGCAAGATCCGGCGTTTTGTAAATACCAATTTTCGCAAGCACGAGGTGATCGCCGCTCTGGCACTTCGTCGCGGAGAATGTAATCGTTGCGGCGCGTGCTGTGAGCTTGTGTTCAAATGTCCATTTTTGAAGAAGAACTCCGACGGCAGCTCGCTTTGTGGAATTTACGAGAACCGCCCGAACTCATGCCGGCTGTTTCCGATTGAGCAGCGAGATATTCAGGAAGTTCGAGGCACTTGTAGTTACTACTTTATTGAGAAGCCTGTCAGGTTAGGAAAGGCTGTTTAGGGTTTGGGCTTGAGAAATTGGGCTTGAGAATAGGACCTATAGGACATATAGGACCTATTCTTTCTGAAGTCCGAAGTCCCAAGACCAGAGTGCAAAGTTCATCATGTCCAAAGTCATCGCCGTTATTGGCGCACAGTGGGGCGACGAGGGTAAAGGCAAAATCGTCGACCTGCTCGCCGAGCAATTCGAAATCGTCGCGCGTTACCAGGGCGGCCACAATGCCGGCCACTCCGTTCAGGTCGGCGATCAATCGTTCGTACTCCACCTCTTGCCATCCGGAATTGTGCACCGCGGAAAGACTTGTGTGCTTGGTAACGGCATGGTTATCGATCCAAAAGCGTTCTTCGTCGAAGCTGATCGGCTGACGGAGCAAGGCATCGAGGTATCTCCAGAGAGAGTCAAGATCAGTTCTCGTGCGCACTTGATCCTTCCTTATCATCGGGCGCTCGATCACACGAGTGAAGAGCGACTTGGAAATGAAAAAGTGGGAACGACGCTGCGCGGTATTGGTCCGGCATATGAAGACAAGGCTGGTCGACGAGGAATTCGCACTGCTGATGCACTTGTGCCGGATGTCCTGCGTTCGCGGATCGAGCGGAATCTCGAAGATGCAAACCGAATTATCGAGGCCTATGGCGGCTCACCATTGAACGCGGATGAGATATTCGACGAAATGGCTGCGTTGACGGAGCGTCTGGCGCCATTCATCGCCGACTCAACACACTTCTTGAATGTTGCGGCAACCGAAGGTCGATCGATTCTTCTTGAAGGGGCTCAGGCTACTTTGCTTGATGTGGATCACGGCACCTATCCCTTTGTGACTTCATCGAACACAATTGCAGGCGGAGCAATCATTGGAACGGGCCTCGCTCCCCATCGTCTTACGGGTGTCCTGGGCATCGTTCGAACTTATACGACTCGCGTTGGCGAAGGTCCATTTCCGACAGAGATGTTGGAAGGCGAAGAAGAATTGGGCCAGCTGATTCGTGAACGTGGGCGGGAGTATGGTGCGTCTACAGGTCGTCCGCGACGCTGCGGGTGGTTCGACGCGTTTGCGACGAGATATGCAGCCGAAATAAATGGATTTACTTCTGTAGCTTTGACGAAGCTCGATGTGCTCGACACGCTCGACGAGATCAAGGTTTGCGTCGGCTACAAGTTAGATGGCCGCATGTGCGAGTCATTGCCGGCGGTTTCCCAGGACTTGCGACGCGTCGAGCCGGTATACAAGACATTGCCTGGTTGGAAGACTTCCACAGTGGGAATGACTGAGATGAATTCCCTGCCCCCGGCCGCCCGTGCTTACGTTGATTTCTTGTCCGAACAGATCGGGACCGAGATTGGTCTGGTTTCGACCGGTCCCGAACGCAGCCAAACAATCATAGTGCACGACTCAGCTTTGGGAGGCTGGTTGAGGAGTTAGGCCTTTGGTTTTTGGTTTTTGACGTTGATTTCGGATCTTCAAAGGCCAAAGATCAAAGTCCAAAGACCAAAAACCAAAGACCCTCATTTGGACATTCTCTTCATCTTTTGTAGAATGCCACGCAAATAATAAAGAGCACGCCGGTTAGCGTGCTCTCCTCGTTTATGTGGGCCGATAGCTCAGTCGGTAGAGCAACTGGCTTTTAACCAGTGGGTCGCAGGTTCGAGTCCTGCTCGGCTCAAATTCCCAGATAAAGCCTAATATTCGCGTCAGATTAAGTGTCGTAGCCTAACCGGAGAGCGAGTTCGGGCGAGACAGGGTATTCCTTTTCCTCCCAGACCGCAGGCAATTCCCTTGCTTCCTCAACTGCATCTTTGATCTTGTGTGCAAGCGCTGTGACATCTTCCACTCCGATAATCCACTCACGCACATAGCGATGTACAGTGTTACCACTCAAGCCCAATTGAATCGCGCGATGGTCCAATTTGCGATCTGATAAATCTCTATCAGGGTCCCACTGCACGCGCACCTCGGACTTTTTCAACGCCAGCGCCCATTCGCCTTCTGACGCAAACTGATTCGCGTCGTAACTGGTAGATACTGCCTGTTCGAGTATCGATAGAAAGCCCTCATGTCTTAGATGGATTCGCGCGATTGCCTCTTGCCGCTGCTTGGTCCCGTATCCCGAGCGATGAAGCATCCAGCCAAACGATGGCTTGATCCAGGTCATCCGGTCCATTCCAAATCCTTTCCCAAAAGTTCCCTGGGCCACCGCATACTCGACTATCTCCGGACTGAATGCCTGGAAAACATAAACTCCTTCACCATCGAAAGAAGCAAGCACTCGCTTTTGAGGTGTTTGCATATTTAAGCAGTATCTATTTGGGACAGGCCTCACGCAGTGCATTAAAGGTGATGACATTAAGACTCGCCGACAGCTGACCCGGTTGTGAGTTGATGTACTTTGTCAGAATTGCCGCGGTGTCAGTATCAGAAAGATTGGCGCTGCACTTTTTCAACCAATCGACGCGCTCCTGAGGTGCTCCGAGCAATGGGGCGACCAACATACCGTTAATTGCTCCAGTGGCGTAGGCGCGTCGCTCTGTCTCAGTCATCTCGAGATACTCGCTGCCAGTAAAGTACCCGCGGCTTATGCTCACTTGTTGTTGCGAAGCATAACTGTTGATACACAACAGAACGACAATCAAGGTAATCACGCGGATCATCTCATGCCTCCATGCTTACAATTATTAACTCTTGGCGGCGATTCAATCCGGCAAAAGCACAGCCGCTGCCACCATCGTTCTAGCTCTTTAACCATTAACGGGTCACAAATTCAAACCTTCGTGAGTGTCAAGGAATGATTACAGTACCGGGAGCGAAGCAACCGGATGGTACACGCAACTTAACGGATCCCTTTGATCGGTTCGTTGAGTTCACCATCCGGTCGCTTCGCTCCCGGTACTGTCTTCGACTCCACAAAAAATGGTATGCCAACAGTACAGCACTCATCACGGGAAAGTTCACAATCCTTAATGCTTGGTGATCGTTAACCCGGTCACAATTGCCTCGGTGTTATGTGCGAAGCGTACGCCATAGATTCCGTCAGTCGATTTCAACTTTCCTGCTGTAACAAGAGCCGACTTATCGTAGCTCGCGACGACCTTATTGTTGATGGAGCACTCCACTTTGTCACCTTTTACTGACAGAGCAATCTCTTGAGTCACGGGTTCTCCTGGACCAGCTGCCTTATTAACGGCTGGGTCTGGAGCGCCACGGCCTCCATTCATTTGAAATGGAGCCGGACCAAAACCGCGCACTATGAAATTGCCATTCCCGTAAGCAGCACAATACAAATAGCTCTGCTGATCGGTGCCCAGGTCGTTACCGGCAATCATTAATCCATATGGGTGCGGGTGATTGTTGAGATTCATGTACTTCGGCTCTTTAAAGGTGGCCTTGACTGTGTAGTCGCCACTCGCTTTGTTTGCAGGATTCCAATAGGTGACTGCTGGTCCAGTAACGATGTGCAACCCGTCACCCTGCTTTTCTAACTTTGCGTTTTCAAGTTTTGCGCCCGCAGCCTCTTCCTTAGCGTCGATTTTTCCTACCCAGCCAGGTACCGAGATGCCGCCTCCCGCAACTGTTCGAGAAGCTTCCATCTGGCCGCCCTGTGAGTAGTTAACCGCGGGGATAGTACACACGCAGACAAGTCCAAGAAACAGAAAGAATGCAAGTCGCATTTTTTGGAATCCTCCTCGATTAGATTGTTTGAATGGATGATAACTCGCAACAGAGGTCAAGCGCCAACCGCAGTTTGACGACGCCATCGGCTTTCAGCCGCATGGTCCTTCAATTTCAACCTAATCGACCATTTCCAAGCTCATGCGAAGGTTGCTGTTAGGCTGAAGTTGAGTGACCACGCGGCTGAAGCCGGTGGTATCTGATTCGCTGGTGTTCTAGAAAAATTACGACTCTGCCACCCAACTGCGGGATTCTAGGCGGTTGATCACATTGCCGCTTTGCCACCCTTCTCAACTGCGAGATTCTGACGGGTTGAATGTGATCAACTAATCCACCATGTTAGCTAGCGTTCCAATACCTTCAATCGAGATCTCAATGCGATCCCCAGATTGCAGCGTGAAATCATCGGGCGGCACTATTCCTGTACCGGTAAGCAAGAAACAACCCTGCGGAAATGAATTATCCCGGAACAGAAACTCTACCAATTCTGAGGGTGAACGCTTCAGCTGGGCCAGAGTTGTAGAGCCCTGAAACACTGCTTCCTCATTCCGCTCCAGCCTTATCCGGATCTCTGTCGAACCCGCTAGCAATTCTCTGTCGATCAAAATGCATGGTCCCAGAGCACAACTGCGATCGTATACCTTTGCTTGAGGCAAGTAGAGAGGATTCTCGCCTTCAATATCGCGCGAACTCATGTCATTGCCGATCGTGTAGCCAATAATCTCGCCCTTACTATTAATCGCAAGTGTTAGCTCAGGCTCTGGTACATTCCACTTTGAGTCCTTACGAATACGGACGCTTTCCCCAGGACCCGCGACGCGATGTGCCGACGACTTGAAGAACAGCTCGGGACGCTCGGCATTGTAGACGCGATCGTAAAAGTTCCCGCCTCCGGCTTGTTGTGATTCCTCCATCCTGGCGGTTCTACTGCGATAGTAAGTAACACCAGCTGCCCAAACTTCCTGGGATCCAATCGGAGCCAGAACACTGTCAAGTTCCGTTTCGTTGCCAGGTGCAATTTGACTCGTCAGATAGTCAATCAGATCACCCCGATTAATCAGCGCATCCCAGTCGCTACTGACACGATAGTAACGTTGATTACTTTCCAGGATCGGATCTTTACTGGTTCGATAAAGTTTCATGGCAGCACTAGTCCTCGGATTTAACTTTGTAACTCAGTGACATGGGCCAACACGGTCTGACCGAGTGTATTCAAGTTATAGCCGCCTTCCAGACAGGAAATAAGTCTGCCCTGGCATGCTTCGTTGGCCCATTGTTTCACCACTCGAGTCATTTGAATGAAATCGTTGTCAACTAACAACAGTTGGCCCAGCGGGTCAGCGATATGGGAGTCGAATCCTGCTGAAATAATAATTAGATCCGGCACAAAAGTAGAATGGATATCTTCGACCGCTCCTTCAAAACCACGGCGCTGTTCGTTGGCCGGAGTTGCAGCGCGCAACGGAAGATTGATCGTGTACCCCAAACCGCGACCAGTTCCCCGCTCCCCTCGTGTTCCGGTTCCTGGATACCAGGGGTACTGATGCATCGAGAAAAAGAAAACGCTTGGGTCGTCATAGAAGATTCCCTGAGTCCCATTTCCGTGATGGACGTCCCAATCGATGATGGCAACGCGCTCAATCTCGGAGTAATGATTCTGAGCGTAACGTGCGGCCACCGCCACGTTGTTGAACAGGCAAAATCCCATCGAACGCTCTGCGGTCGCATGATGACCCGGCGGGCGAACTGGAACGAAGGCGTTCTTCACTTCCCCCCTCATCACCATGTCAATAGCCTGACAGGAAGCACCGGCCGCATGTGTCGCGGCATCAAGCGATCTCATTGAGACCACCGTGTCTGAATCCAGGTAGGCGGTGCCTTCACTAACGACCTTTTCGACCGTTTTGTAGACCTGCGGCGAGTGCACGGCCTGGATGTCACCTCGCGGGGCGCTGATGGCTTTAACTTCCACAAGATCGAGTTCTGACGAACTTCTGAGCGCCTCCATGACAACTGTGTAACGCGAAGCAGTTTCAGGGTGTCCAGGGCCAGTATCGTGCTCGCGGAAGATCGGGTGGTGGACTATTGCAGTCGTCATGCCTTGAATCCTAAATGTTGAGGTTGATTAAGTGAAGCAGACCCGCTGAAAATTCGGGTGTTTATTGACTCATGTCCTGAAATGAAACCATTCGTCCTCATCGACCTCCCTCAAATACGTACTACATTCAGACACTTCTGGAAGCCATCATCAGCCCATCCTCGGTGACTTTTAGGAATTCGCCTGTATTTGCGGGCGAATTAGCCTAATTACATATCGCGGAACGTCCTTTGCCAAAGCTCATCTCGAGAATGATTTTGACGCCGACAAAAATTAGATTTCGGGAGAATAAACATGAGGCGAGTACTGGTTTTCCTGGTTGTGTTGAGTTTACTGGTCGTAACCGGGACCTTGATATCAGCAGACGCTACGAGTCGTCACGATCAGCAAGTCAGCCTTGATCAACCACACACTGTTTCAATAAACACGACCTTGAAGTAACGCGCTCAGCTCTTAAACGTTGGAACCCGAAATCGATATCAGACGCGGCATTACTGTTAAGACACAGACCTTCAACTAAGAACGGAGATTAGAAACGATGTCATACGACGAAGAAGAGGCAAGACGCAGCCGTGTAGTGGTAGAGACACCAAACTCAAGGCGCGAAGTCGTCCATTCACAATCGGTGCGAACACCGGAAGGCAATGGTATCTCGGCGGGTATGGTTGGAGTACTGGTCGTTGTGGCGATTGCGCTCATTACGATGTTGGTACTGTTCTATATGAATAGCCAGCAACAGCCGACAGATCAAACTGTCGCCACTCAGCAACAACAGCCGCCGCCGCCCACAGTTATTCAGCAGCCGGCACAACAGCCGCCGGTGATCATTCAGCAGCCGGCGCCCGCAACACAGCCCGCGCCAATAGTTGTAACACCGCCGGCCGGAGGCGCTGCTACAACTGAGAGTGCGCCCAACATCGATTCAACCGTTCAAGCAGCTATCGACAAAGCGCTAACGGACGATCCAACCTTCTCAAATCTGGGTATTACAGCATCTGTGCTGGACGGAAAAGTAACACTACTCGGAACTGTGAAGACTGAAGATCTCAAGACCCAGGCAGAACGCATGGTCCGAAAGATTAAGGGCGTTAAATCAATTGATAATCAAATCCTTGTTGTAGCTGAATAAGCTCGCTAATAGTTTTAAGTTAAGGCCGCGTTTTGACAGATTCGCGGCTTTACTTTTTTCTTCAATAACTTTCGGTATGTTCGCGCAGCCACTCGTTCACTTCTTCTTCCGTAGGCTCGCGACCGAGTTGCTCGCGGAGCTTGTCTCTCAGGAATTCCGCTTCTTCCCTGACCGTCTCGTCGAGTTCCGAATCATCATTGGCCATTAACTTTGATTTCCCCCTTAGGGATTGACGTTTCGATTATCACTTGCCCACTTTCACACTCGATCATGAGTCGGCGACCATCCGAATTTTGGAAGAGGCTTACTTCCGTAATCGGAGTTCGAAGAGTTGACGTTTGAACGAATTCTAAGTCACTAGCGGTATTCCCGGCCAGAAGGCGATCGATATCCCTTTGAATACCGGTTCTATACTCGGCCGGCACCTGTAGCTCACCGATGGCTACGGGATGAGGTAGCAAGCCCATCTCTGCATCCAGGTAGATATTCCATACAAACCCAATGTCGAGCAGCAAGAAAGCAGTTTCGTCCAAGATGAAGTGGCCCAGTATCGTGGCGCCAATCACGTGCGCGATCACACCATCCTGGTGCGCGTTGGTTTCACATTCCGTCCAATTCATGCTGTTCACTTATTCAGGAATCGTAATTCATCAAGCTCTTTGATCTCATAGCCGCCACACATGCACAGATAATAGCTCCGAGTCCGCCTACGATAACTGAAACGGGAGCGCCAACGACATGAGCAAGCGAACCCGCCTCAAGCTCGCCGAGTTGTGGGCCTCCCATGAAGAACATCATGTTGATTGCCGTCATACGTCCTCGAAGGTGGTTCGGCGTTACCAGTTGCCGAATTGTCTGTCTTAGCACGGTGCTAACGGCGTCTGAGGCACCAACCAAGGCCAACATTAGCAGCGAAAACCAATAAACTCTCGAAGCACCGAAGCCGGCAGTAGCCAGACCAAAGATCGCCACTGAAATTACTACAGTTCTTCCTTGTTTCCGAAAAGTTCCAATTCGCGCCATTACTAATGCAGTCAGTACTGATCCAACCGCGGGAGCTGCTGCCAAAAAACCATATCCGCGCGCCGCAACATGCAGTCGTTCCTGGGCAAATATAGGTAAGAGCAAAGTTGCTGAGCCAAAGAAGGTCGCGGCAAAGTCCAACGTCATTGTCTGTACAATGATTGGCGATCGCCAGACGAACTTCAAACCTTCCTTCAACGCCTCAAGGCTGAGTGCGCTGGGTTTGCTTCCCTCAATCTCCGGACGTCCGCTCACTTTCATCATTAGTAGTGCTGCAATGACCGCTAAGAACGAGACTCCATTGAAAGCGTAGATAATAGCCGGTCCACTCTCAGCCAAAAGAAAGCCGGCGATTGCGGGACCACAAATAGTAGCAACATTGAAGACGATTATTCCGAGGCTCACGGCGTTGGGAAAATCTTCAGGCGGCACGAGGGTAGGCATCAGAGATTGACGCGCAGGTATATCGAAAGCTGTTGCGGCAGAAGCAAAACAGCTGAGCAGATAGATGGGCCAAACAGACTCGATGCCGACAATGGTGAAAGCTGTCAGCAAACCTGCACTCACCAGCATTGTCGCCTGGGTGATGATCATCAATCGTCTCCGATCGACGGCGTCAGCAAGGACGCCTCCAATCAACGAGCAGATAATTATCGGCAAGCCGCGAAATAGGCCAACCAGACCCAGGGCAAATGCAGATTTTGTCAGGACGTAGACATGCCAGTTGATTGCTACTGACTGCATTTGCGATCCGGTGACGGAGACAATCTGTCCGAGCCAAAGCAAGCGAAAGTCTCTATGACGCAGAGCCGCAAACGCTGAACGTTTGTGGACTGCAGAAGACGTGCGTGTGGAGGGTGCGAGTTCCGGCGGGGCCATCGCTATTAAATTACAAGTTCAAGCGCGACTAGACAAAGGAGGGGAAAGGGTCAGGGTGTTCGAATGCTGGTTGTGAATAGAATTCTAGTGAGTTGATGACATTGCCGCTTTGCCATCCTTCCCAACTGCGCGATCCTAAAGAGTTGATGACATTGGCTTATGTGAGGGGCGCTTCGACGTACTGATCGCCGTACGACTCATTCAGTTTGCGGAAGTGATAACCCATTGCCGCATGACGCAGGAGCTCGGTCATTCGATCGCGATGCTCGCGCACGGCGCACAGGAAGAACCGCCAAAACTCTCTCCGCTCTCTGTCAATCACGCCCAAGCGAATTGCGAGTCTGAGAAAAGTCGTAACGGCTTTGAGCCCCTTGTACTGGTTCACCTCACGGGAATCCTGCGGTGTTCGGATCAGCGAGTCCAGCGCTCTTTGATAATACTCACTGGGCTTATAGATGGTCCTCATGATCCGCTGATAGCCTGCGATCAACCGTTCGACGTCCATCTTCGGCACAAAGTTAACGGTAGAAATCGTGTTATTGCCAGTCGCATCTTCTCCAAGCAGACGACCTTCGCGTTCAAGTCGTTTCCAGAGTTGTGTGTCCGGAAGAGCGTTGAGCATTCCCACCATCGCCATCGGGATCGCACTCTCACGAATGAAATTGATCTGCCGTTCAAAAATGTCGTCCGGATCATTATCGAACCCGACAATGAAACCAGCCATGACTTCCATTCCGTGAGCCTGGATATTTCTGACCGAGTCTAGAAGATTGCCGCGGTTCTGAGACTTCTGAGCTTCTTTCAAACTCTCTTCTACAGGTGTCTCGATTCCAAGAAACACCCGCCGGAATCCCGCTTCCTTCATCGCCACCAACAAGTCGTCATCGTCAGCTAAATTCACGCTTGCCTCAGTCAGCAAAGAGAAGGGATAACCATGCTTTTTCTGCCACGCTGCAAGATCAGGCAAGAGGGTGCGGACGTTCTTCTTATTCCCGATGAAATTATCGTCAACAATAAATAGTTGCCCACGCCAACCGAGTGCGTTAAGAGCGTCAAACTCAGCAATCATCTGTGAGTTACTTTTTGTTCGCGGAATGCGACCGTAGATTTCGATGATGTCGCAGAATTCGCACGAGAAGGGACAGCCGCGCGAATATTGGACCGACATGCAGCTGTACTTACGCATGTCGATCAAGCCAAAATCAGGAGCTGGCGCAATCGACATGGGAGGTCTTTCCGCCGCCTTATATATCCGTTTGGCAATACCCAGTTCCAGATCTTTGAAGAACTGAGGCAGAGTAGTTTCTGCTTCACCCTGGAAAATATGATCGGCAAACGGTAGCGGCTCGATCGTGCTGGTCACGTACGGTCCACCAAGAACGACTTGTTTGCCACGTTGTTTACAAAGGGCCACTACGTTATGAAGTGATTCTTTTTGAGCCAGCATACCGGTGATAAAAACCATGTCTGCCCACTCAATCTGCGATGGTTTGAGGCGTTCGACGTTTAGATCGACCAGCCTGCGTTCGACGGCATGTGGCAAGAGGCCGGACACAGTTAAAAGGCCCAATGGAGGGAAGACACTCCGCTTTCCTTCAAATGGTAATGCGTGGCGGAAGCTCCAATAAGTATCAGGAAACTCGGGATTGACTAGCAGAATCTTCATGATGTCTCCTCGGGCTCTTTACACGTGGCCGGACATGACTCGGCGAACTTAGACATATAACCACAGATGCGGTAAATCTTATATCGCGTAAAACATTAAAGGGTAATAGTTGTGTAAGAGGTGTCCGCGACCAGTCTCCGGGCACGCTGACAGAACTCCAGGTTAAATGTGCGACAAGCTTTAAGCATGTCGGACAGTAATCAGGGGTGAAAAGTCTCCCGAAATACCTTTATTAACCACAAAATTGTAGCGAGACCAGACATGCTTTCAACTGTTTAGTTAAGGGTATGTTGTGCTATAACGGGCTCCCAAACAGGTTAGTCTCCCGAAGTTCAATTACCAGGATTCTTCAAGGTTCGCGTCAGGCGTACCTGTTATAGAAAGGTGTCTCACATGAACAATCATCACTCTCGAGTACTCGCCAGTCTCCTGATCGTTATTTTTGCGGTGTCGCCGGTTTGGGCCACCTGTGGCGGCGGAGGCGGCGGCGGGACCGGGGGAGTCGGTGGTGGTGGCGGTAACGGTGGACCAGTTGTGCCTGTCTATCATGTACCCTGGAAAATCTGGGACGGAAAAAACGGCACGTCGAGTGTCAAGGGGATGACGCTCTATTGGTTTCCGGCTTCTAATGATGAACTGAAGAACTCGAGCCTGCGATCTTCGCGTCTACTTACGTTGTATTCAGCGCAGTGCGTAACGATGTCGGTTGCCGACGCAAAGACAGCCGAATTGAAAGACATCATCGGCGACTCAAAACTCCCGGTCGCAGTGCTCGCGAACGGCGATGGCTCTGTCATTAAGAAACTCGAAAACACCGGCGGCAAGTTGAAGGTCGATCAAGTTGAGAAAATTGTTGATGGCGAGATGAAACAACGCGAGGCTACGCTGGACCAGCAACTTAAGACTGGAAAAGAGAAAGCCAAAGCAGGCGACAATTCCAGCGCAATTGAAGCGCTCAAAACCGTCGCCGAGCAAAAGTGCCTCTTCCCAAAGAAGGCTAAGGACGCAACCAAGGAACTTAAAAAACTGGGCGTACAGGATGTTGGTATTATTCCAGAAATGACGCCTGTTTTTGATCGAATCCAGAGCGCGGCGATAGAGAACGTTATGCGCCAGGGATTGCGAGCCGAGATTGCGGAACGTTACGTCGTAGCTGAAAAGTTCTATACCCGTGCTCGCCATATGGATCCGGCCGATCCGACACCGTTACGCTACCTTGGCGAGCTTTATCGTCATCACACCGGACAATGGGAAAGGGCGAGAACAACCTTCGAAGTGATTCTAAATATGCCCGCAGACGCGATTGCTCGCGCCGTTGCCCTTCATGGTCTAGGAAAGATGACGATCCATGAGGGCCAATTCAAGAAAGGTCTTTCGTTGATGGAGCAGTCGGTCGCAGAGTTTCCGTTGGCACTGGCCTATCGGAATCTCGCCGTCTATTGGAATTCAGAAGGCGATCTTGACCAAGGTAACGCCTACACGCAAAAGGCGTTGGCCCTCGATCCTAAAGATCCATACAACCTGGTATTTGCCGCAGTTTTTATGGCCGCATCGGGTCATGGAGACGAAGCGTTAAGAATTGCGCGCACCAATCGCGGCCTGCTGCCGGCTTCGTACAACCTGGCGGCGATTTATGCGCAAACAGGACACAAGAAAGAAGCGCTTGCTCTCTTACAACGACACTTCTTCCGTTACGAGCGGTATCAAGCAGTTCGAGCTAAAGAGATGATGGAAGCACGAGTTGATGCCGTGTTTGATTCTGTTCGTCAGGACTCGGCATTTCTCGCCCTTACCAGCGGCGCAGACGGCCGACTCCAAATGCCGATGAAAGAGATGAAAGGTACGACGCAGAATCAGTAGAGCGTAGGGCTTTGGGCTTTGGGCTTTGCTCTACTAGAAATTCGTAAATATCCAATATCAAATGAAGTAAGAATTGATATTGGACAGTTGAGAATTATTAACTATACCGAACTACCACCTGGAAATTCTTAAATATCAAATATCCAATGTCAAATGAGTAAGATTTGATATTGGATAGTTGAGAATTGTTAATCTTACTCAGCTAAAAACCCTCAAAGTACAAACCCCAGAATGAGGATCTTCCTGGTCGGTCTAACAACCTTGCTCGTATTCGTACCCTGGAAGACCTTTTCTCAAGAGTCTGCCATCAAGCAAAGCTCTCAGTATCCAGCTCATTGGTGGGCGCCAATAATTGATCCAGCTAAACCGGATTGGGAAATACTCCCGCAGGAGGCTGGACCAGGTGAAGTTATACTCTCGAAACGGAACGAACTCGGACTGCTCTCGAACTTTGCAGCAACGCCATTTACCTTTCGCGGCAAACCTTATGCAAGTCTCGAGGGATTCTGGCAAATGATGCTGTATCCGGAAGGGCCTTCAGATCCCAGGTGCAAAGGTGTGACTTGGAAATATACTCGCGCTCAAGTAGCACAACTAACAGCTTTCGAAGCAAAACGGGCTGGCACGCTCGCCGAGGAAAATATGAAACAACTCGGAATTGAATGGGCCACCTTCGAAGGAAAAAGATTTCCCTATCGTTCGCTCAAGCCTGGAAAGCACTATCAATTAATCGTCGCGGCAACTCGAGAAAAGGTGAGGCAAAACGAGGCTGTCAGGAAAGTACTCTTGCAAACAGGCGATCTCATTCTGAAGCCCGATCACTATGGAGAGCCAAACGCTCCGCCTGAATGGCGGTATTACGAAATTCTGATGCAGATTCGGAGAGAGCAGCAGACGGTATCTCGGAAATCTGGCGATCACTAACGGTTCACTTTCTAATCCCGCTGGAGCTGAGAAATGTAGGTGGGGCGCCCACGGAGTGGCGCCCCTACAACTGGAGAACATGACGACAAATTACGCGGCCTCGCGCTCAACGTATGATTATAGAATCTGGCAGGTAATTGCTGCTTCCGCCGTCGGCACCATGATCGAGTGGTACGACTTCTACATCTTCGGAAGTTTGGCAACAACGATTTCGCCTCTCTTCTACCCCGCGGGAAACGACACGCTTGCCCTGATTGCTTACCTTTCCACCTTTGCGGTCGGGTTTGTCGTTAGACCATTCGGAGCACTCTTCTTTGGCAGAATCGGCGACCTGGTGGGACGAAAGTATGCTTTCCTGGTCACACTCCTGATAATGGGGGGAGCAACTGCCGCGATCGGTTTTCTACCCACCTACAACTCCATCGGGATTTTCGCACCAATAGCGTTGCTACTTATTCGTGTTCTGCAAGGTCTGGCTCTCGGTGGTGAATATGGTGGTGCAGCGGTGTACGTAGCCGAACACGTACCAGACGCTCGCCGCGGGTTTTATACCAGCTTCATTCAGATCACAGCCACACTGGGACTGTTCATTTCACTGGTGGTGATCCTCGTGGTCCAAAATTCGATGAGCGCCAGCACATTCTCCTCATGGGGTTGGAGAGTTCCCTTTGTCATCTCGATAGTTCTGGTTGGAGTGTCTCTTTATATTCGGATCCGCATGAAAGAGTCGCCTATCTTCCAGCAAATCAAGAGCTCGGGTATGACCTCTGCTAAGCCTCTGAAAGAAGCTTTTACTCAGTGGTCCAACTTAAAACTGGTACTCATTTCACTGTTCGGAGCGACGGCAGGTCAGGGAGTTGTTTGGTACACCGGTCAGTTCTACGCCCTCTTCTACTTACAAACCATTTTGAAGGTAAACGGAAGATCGGCCAACTATATAGTGGCGATTGCATTGCTGTTGGCGATGCCACTTTTCGTTTTCTTCGGAGCGCTTTCAGATCGCCTTGGGCGGAAGCGAATCATGATGATTGGGTGTCTGCTTGCTGCAGTTTCGTACATTCCGATCTATCAAATGATGCAGCGGGTAGCAGGCTCGGAGGTGGTGACGGCTATCTCGCAAAAAAATCCAATTACGGGGGCGATTAGCCTCGTCCCTCAGACCATAGTGAGTGGCACTGCTCAGCCCGCTAAGGAGGTCTTGCCGTTCCAAAGTATTGGCTTGCTGCTGACTAACCCGACCGCATGGAAATTGATTTGCCTTGTCTTTATCCAGGTTGTGTTTGTGACCATGGTCTATGGTCCGATTGCCGCTTATCTGGTTGAGGCCTTTCCGGCAAAGATCAGATACACGGCGCTGTCGTTACCCTATCACATCGGGAATGGCGTCTTTGGCGGCCTGCTCCCAGTCATTGGTCTCTCGGTAATAGCTAAAACAGGAAATATCTACGCCGGACTCTACTATCCCATCATCGTAGCTTTGATAACTTTCGTCGTTGGCTCATTGATGCTAAAGGAGACTAGACACACGTTAATCTGGGACGAAGTTCAAAGGGATTAAGAGTGAGGCTTCGTACCTGGACCATGCAGGCAGGAACAAGTACGAAGCCGATGTGAGCCTACAATGCTGCCGTTCCTGCTAACAGCACGAAGCCCACGATCACGAGGGCACTGAAGATTAAGCTGATTATTTGTCGAAGTATCGTCGATCTCATAATCTCACCTCCATGTCCTGCTACCATTTACCAGCCACTATCGTGCCGCACTCCACATTTGCGTGATAAGGTCATTTTCTATTTATTACATATTCGTGATCCTTTGGAGTGCGACGGCCTGGCGGCGCTTTTTAGGCAGTTCGATTAGTGAAGTCTCAGTTATAACCAAGCGGCGCCAGGCCGTCGCCGCGCTTTCTTACAACCGAGACTTCACTCGTCGAAACGTTTTTAAAAGCGTCGCCGGGCCGACGCACTCCAAAGCTGTTGCAACCGCGATACTTAAAGCCTATTGTTGCGCACCGTGGATCAGGACTTCCTCAGATTCGGACTCGCCGCTTTCGTGACTCTACTGGTCGTCGTCGATCCACCCGGCGTCGTCCCAATTTTTGTGGGCTTAACAAAAGAGGAAACCCCCGCTCAACAGAGAAGGATTATGTTACGCGCTGTATTAATTGCCTTCGGCGTTGCGTTCTTCTTCCTGATCGCCGGCCGTGCAGTCCTTTCATATCTCGGCGTCACTGTCCATGCATTTTCTATTAGCGGCGGCATTCTCTTGTTCGGCGCTGCGATGCCCATGCTCTTTGGTCAACGTGGTGGGTTGCAGGCGCCTGAGCCGACGGAACAGCAGTCCGTGGGCCATGACATCTCAGTATTCCCGCTCGCCATGCCTCTGCTGTCTGGACCAGGCACCATCGCTACGATCTTGTTGCTTACCTCCCAGGCTACCGGCGACATGCGCAAGTTGATGGCGGTCGGTATTGCAATCGCAGTTGTCTTTTTTGTTTCCTTCGTCGCGCTACTGTTGGGTTCGAGGTTGATAAAACTACTGGGCGAGGGAGGAGTCCACATTGCGACGCGCGTAATGGGAATCGTGCTGGCGGCGCTTGCGGTTCAATATGTTTTGAACGGGATCACCGGATACTATGCTCTGCTGGCAGGAAAATGAGATCTGCCTTATTGGGTGTGACATGCTTTAGAACCGCTTGCAAAAATCCCTCTCATTCTCCCTGAGTTTCAGCTCGGGGTTCACGGCGACTGCGAGTCGAAGAACCGTTTGAACGGTTTATTAGGCACAAGCAATAGATCGGCAGAAATTTAGCGGGGCGGAATCGTCGTGCTCCGGTGTTAATAACTAATCTTTAGAGCTCGAATCGATAGGCGGTGGAGATGAATAAACTGGGCGCCACCTGAAACCGTTAAAACGGTTCCCGCAAATTGATAACTCACTTACCCCGAGCTGAAGCTCGGGGAGAATGAGAGGGATTTTGCAAAAGGCTCTTTAGCTTTCTGGACTTAAAGTTGAGGAGGTCATTCCGACGGGCGGTCGCGGTACCGTACAGTTGAATCAATCTCCTCAACTTAATACACTGCATCCGTTCAATCTAGCCATTGTCATAACAAACTTAAAATCACCGAAATGAACAGTGAAACAAACCTGAAGCCCATTAAAAGAGCTTTGCTAAGCGTGTCGAACAAGGCTGGCA
The DNA here is from genome assembly GCA_035457105.1 of Pyrinomonadaceae bacterium. Lineage (GTDB taxonomy): Bacteria > Acidobacteriota > Blastocatellia > Pyrinomonadales > Pyrinomonadaceae > PSRF01. The sequence goes on along the minus strand of DATIBX010000836.1, from coordinate 1,583 downwards.
TCGTCGAATTTGCGCAAGCGCTGCAGTCCTTTGGTGTCGAGATCATCAGTACGGGTGGAACCGCTAAGAATCTTCGTGAGGCTGGCGTTAAAGTACGTGATATTTCAGACTTGACTGGATTCCCAGAGATGATGGATGGTCGAGTCAAGACTCTCCACCCTCGCGTACATGGCGGGCTTCTAGGCCAACGAGAGAATCCGTCTCACGTTGCTGCCATGGCCGAGCATGGGATAGAACCGATCGATCTGGTGGTGGTCAACCTTTACCCGTTTGGCGAGACCATCTCTCGACCTGGCGTCACCGAATCCGAAGCAATTGAGCAGATCGATATCGGTGGACCATCCATGATTCGCTCGGCCGCAAAGAACTTCAACGACGTCGTCGTCCTTTCAAGTCCCAAGTCGTACGAACGAGTGCTTGCAGAGCTACGGACGAACGGCGGCTCAACAACCCTCCACCTGCGAAGAGCACTGGCTGCGGAGGCGTTTCAACAGACCGCAACTTACGATCGAACTATCGCCGAATTCTTCGACGAACAGCCACAAGAACTGTTGCCGGCGAAGACTACGATCGGTTTGAACAAAGTCTCTGATCTGAGATACGGCGAGAATCCTCATCAGACTGCAGCGTTGTATCGCACTGACTCCAAAATGAACCCGGAAGATTGTGTGAGCGGTCTCGCAAACGCGCAGCTCCTCTCGGGCAAAGAAATGTCCTTCAACAACTACGTTGACGCTGATGCCGCATGGCAACTTGTTTGTGATTTCTCACAGCCTGCTTGCGCCATCATTAAACATACCAATCCGGCAGGTGTCGGGTTGGGCCCAACACTCGCGGAGAGCTACAAGAGGGCGCTGGCGACAGATCCCGTATCGGCGTTTGGTGGCATAGTCGCTTTCAATCGCAAGCTCGACGAAGAGGCAGCCAGTGAGGCGGCTAAGATTTTTACGGAAGTTATTATTGCGCCAGACTATGATCCGGCGGCTCTCGAAACTCTACAAAAAAAGAAAAATCTTCGTGTCCTCAAGATGTCTTCCGTGGAACAGCCAGCGGGCCTCGAGTACCGTCAAATCAGCGGCGGCGTGCTGGTACAGAGCCGCGACAATCATAAGCTTGAAAGATCGCAGCTTAAGGTGGTGACAGCCCGGCAACCCACCGACGCTGAATTGAACGCACTCCTATTTGCATGGATCGTCTGCAAACATACCAAGTCGAACGCAATTGTTTACGCAATTGAGGGGCAAACCGTCGGGGTTGGTGCGGGCCAGATGTCGCGAGTCGATTCGGTCAAAATAGGCGCGATGAGAGCCCAACTACCAATAGCCGGCTCCGTACTCGCTTCCGACGCCTTTTTTCCCTTTCGGGACGGTGTCGACGAAGCTGCAAAAAGTGGGATCACGGCCATCATTCAGCCCGGTGGCTCGGTGAGGGATGAAGAAGTGATTGCGGCCGCGAACGAACATGGACTGGCTATGGTATTTACTGGTATACGTCATTTTAGGCATTGACCTTGGAGTGCGCCGGCCTGGCGGCGCTTTGTTATAAGACCAAGGCTCGACTACGGAAAGGGTCCTAAAAAGCGC
>DATIBX010000835.1:0-5520 GCA_035457105.1 Pyrinomonadaceae bacterium | reverse complement strand
GCTGATCGAGGGTATGAAACCTGAAGGCACAGCAATACTCAATGCGGACGACGCACTGGTGATCAAGATGCGGGACAAACATCGCGGGCGTACGCTTACCTTTGGAATCGAAAACCAGGCTGACGTTCGGGCCAGCGATATCGATACGAGTTCTCTTGGCAAGGTGACATTTTCACTAAAACTGCCGAAAGGAAATATTCAAGCGACGTTACCTATGAGCGGCAGGCACAATCTCAGTAATGCGCTCGCTGCGGCAGCCGTTGGTGTCGCCTTCGAGATGTCGCCGGCGCAAATTCGTGACGCGCTCAGTACTGCGAGGCCACCGAAGATGCGTGGCGAGGTTTTCGATTTTGCTGCCGGCTTCACTTTGATCGACGATTCATACAATTCGAATCCGCGTTCGCTCATGAACATGGTCAGAACGATGGCTGAGAGTCGGAAGAATCGAAAGCGTCTTATCGTTCTTGCCGGAGAGATGTTGGAACTCGGACCTGACGAGACTGAGTTGCATAAGCAAGCGGGGCGAGACATTGCCGCGGCCGGCATAGATGTTCTTTGGGGGATTCGAGGTTTGGGGAGCGAGATAGTTGCAGGCGCAAATGAGCGGGGGCTGACAAATACAAAGTTCTTTGGTTCGTCGTCAGAAGCTGCCGAAGAGATTATTAAAGAAGTGACAGAAGGAGACCTGGTACTTGTTAAGGGATCGCGCGGCGTGGCCACCGACAAAGTAGTGGCCGCCTTAAAGGCAACGTTTCCGCTAATCGGAGAGGACCTGAGAACCTAAACATCGTTAATGACCGGCTGACTTAGATGATCTATTTAATCCTTTACGAACTTCTCTATAACCACTTCAAGGATAAGGACTGGTACCTCGTAAAGGCTCTGAATGTTTTCCAGTACGTCACCTTTCGTACTGCTTACGCCACAATAACAGCTCTCCTGATCTCACTGTTTTTTGGTGGCAAACTGATCGAGGCCCTGCGGAAGTGGAACATCGGTCAACAGATCAGAGAAGAAGGACCCCAGGCACACATGGTGAAGCGAGGTACCCCGACCATGGGTGGAGTGCTGATTGTTGGTTCTGTTTTGATTTCGACTTTGCTGTGGGCGCGATTGTCCAGCCTTTATGTATGGATGGCTATCGTCGCGACGACACTTTTTGCGGCGATTGGTTTTATGGATGACTACGCCAAGATGGCAAAGCAGAGAAGTCTTGGGTTGACGGGAAGGCAGAAGCTCGGGGCCCAGTTGCTGATTGCGACCGGCGTTTGGCTCGTTCTCTTCATCTCGACACGCTATTGGGCCAGCGACTACTCATGGAATTTAGTTTTTCCATTTTTCAAGTTTACTTCCGAACCGACGGGCAGGACGTTTATTGGACCATATCTATACCTGATCTTGATCGTGGTTGTGTTGCTGGGATCGTCAAATGCGGTGAACTTAACCGACGGACTGGATGGTCTGGCAATCAGTGTCACGTTTATAGCGATGACTGCGCTGACAGGATTTACATACCTGAGCAGCGATTTACGTTGGGCTCGTTATCTCGACTTAACTCATCGGCCAGAAGCTGCGGAGCTAACGGTTTTTTGCGGCGCAATGGCTGGAGCAAGTCTTGGGTTTCTCTGGTTCAACGCGCCGCCGGCCCAGGTATTCATGGGTGACGTCGGAAGTTTAGCGATCGGCGGAGCAATGGGAACAGTTGCCGTACTGACGAAACAGGAATTCATGTTGTTAATGGTAGGCGGAGTATTCGTGATTGAAGCGTTCTCCGTAATGCTTCAAGTGAGCGTCTTCAAGATGACCAAGCGAACAACGGGGACTGGACGCCGTCTCTTCAAGATGACTCCGCTCCACCATCACTTCGAAATGCAAGACTGGAAGGAGCCGAAGATCGTCTTTCGATTCTTAATTCTGGCAATTCTGTTTGCCCTGTTGAGTCTCTCAACTCTGAAATTGCGTTGATGCCTGGGTCGTGAGGATGCTTTTGGAAGTTACCTGATGGAGGTTACAGGACGAAAAGTACTGGTCGTTGGTGCCGCTCGCAGTGGCACTGCTTCTGCAAAATTTCTGATGGATCGGGGAGCGGTTGTCGCCCTTCATGACCAAAAGCCACTTGAGAAATGGTCGAAGGACGCTTTGGCGCTTAAGGAGTCAGGTGCAGGGTTGGTCCCTGGTGAAGTTCCGACGTGGTTACTCGATCAACTCGAACTCGTAGTGGTAAGTCCGGGAGTTCCGGCAACCATCATTCCGATTCGCTACGCAGAACGGGCAGGTGCTGAAGTAATTGGCGAAGTCGAACTCGCTTCCAGATTCTTGAAAGGTCGAGTTGTTGCAATCACGGGGAGTAACGGAAAGACAACGACGACTTCATTGATTGGCGAGCTCCTAAGGAATGGTGGATTGAAAGTACAGGTAGGCGGAAATATTGGCAGGCCCTTGATATCAATGGTCGAACAGTCAGCGGATGATGGTTGGACAGTGGTCGAGTTATCGAGCTTTCAACTCGAGACGATCAGATCATTTCATCCGGCAATTGCAGTCGTACTGAATGTCACGCCAAACCACATGGATCGTTATGAAACTTTCAACGATTACGCCGGAGCCAAGCACCGGATTTTTATGAATCAAACCGCCAACGACACGGCGATCTTGAATGCCGATGATCAGACAGTTTCATCGTGGCGCTCGGGGTTGAAGGCGAGGGTGCTGAGTTTTAGCGTCAAGAGAGAACTTGCTGATGGAATCTTTTTGCGCGGCAATACGCTGGTCCTTCGAGAGGGAAATGCCGAACAGTCTCTTGTTGATGTCAGAGAAATGAAACTGCGTGGAGCTCACAATGCAGAAAATGTGGCAGCTGCTCTGGCAGCTGGCATCGCCTGCGGAGTCGAAGTCAGCTCGATGCGTGACACTGTTTATGCTTTTGACCCAGTTGAGCACCGGCTTGAGTTTGTTGATGAGATTCAGAAGATCAGGTTTTACAACGACTCAAAAGCAACCAGCGTGGATGCCACTTTGAAAGCTCTTGAAGCCTTTGCTACTGACCCGGGCAAAGTGGTCTTGATTCTGGGAGGTCGTGGGAAGAAAGCGCCTTACGCTCCGTTAGCTGAGTTAATTCGCAGCAAGGTGAGATCGTTGGTTCTCATGGGCGAAGACGCTGAAACAATTGCTGAGGAACTCGGAGCACTTGCATCAATTGAGAGAGCCAGCGACATGAAAGACGCAGTCAATCGTTCTTTCGCTGCTGCACAACCGGGCGACACGGTATTACTCGCGCCGGCATGTGCGAGTTTTGACATGTTCGACAGTTTCGAGCATAGGGGGAAAGTTTTTAAATCTGAGGTCTCTGATCTCAGATCGCGAAGCGCAGAGAATTAATTTATGGCGCGTAAGCTTGTTCCAGATAAATGGCTGTTCGCTTCGACCGTCGGTCTGGCCCTGTTTGGCGTCGTGATGGTCTATAGCGCCTCGGCTGTGATGGCGGAGAAAGAGAACGGCAATCAGTTCTACTACGTGATCAAACAGGGGATGTGGGTGGCGATCGGTTTCATGGTGATGATCCTGGCGATGCAGTTCAACTATCAGCAGTTGAAGAGTCGTCGCGTTGTCTACGGTTTATTGATCATTTCCACACTAAGTCTTTTCGCTGTCTTTGGCTTTAGCAGCACAAATGGCGCTCATCGTTGGTTGAAGTTGAAAGCGTTCTCGGTGCAACCGTCAGAGTTGTCGAAGTTGGCACTCGCGATATTCCTGGCTTATTTTCTCGAGAAACGAGCGGGTGAAGAAGGAGATTTTTGGCGGACCTTTTTACCGTGTGGATTGGTTACCGGATGGCTGGCGGTGCTGGTTGTGATCGAACCGGATTTCGGTACTGCCTTAATGCTGGCTCTGATTTTTGCAGTCCTTGTCTACACCGCTGGCGCCAGATTGGTCCATCTCGCCATGGTTTCAGCCCCGGCATTAGTCGCCGCGGCTGGCCTTTTAATATTTGTCCCATGGAGGATGCGCCGATTGATCACCTTCATGGATCCGTGGGCAGATCAGCAAGGCGCGGGCTTTCAGGTTGTGCAATCGTTGATTGCAATCGGTTCCGGTGGTCCCAACGGACTCGGCTTTGCGCAGGGTAAACAAAAGATGCTCTTCCTGCCATTTGCTCACTCAGATTTTATCTTCGCTGTTATTGGCGAAGAGCTCGGCTTAGTTGGAGCACTGGCCGTGGTAGCCATCTTTGCGTTGTTTCTGTGGCGAGGTGTCCGGGCCGCGTTATTGGCTCCGGACCGGTTTGGTATGTTGCTTAGTTTGGGAATAGTCACAAGTATCGTGGCTCAAGCGCTCTTTAATATAAGCGTTGTACTCTCGCTGGTGCCGACAAAAGGGATACCGCTCCCGTTTATTTCATACGGCGGCTCGTCCCTGGTACCAACGCTTGCAGCAGTGGGAATACTTTTGAATATCTCTCAACACTCAAGCGGTTCATTTGATGTTGGCCTACGCGAGTCGAATCAGACCCGCTCTAGAGAGCGAAATAATTTGAGCGTGGCAACTGCGGGTGGAACTGCCAACACTCGTTTTTGAAAACCGATGCGCGTGCTGATTGCTGCCGGAGGTACTGGCGGACATATTTATCCGGGTATCGCAGTCGCACAAGAGATCATGCGGCGCGATTCGGAATCGTTAGTTCGCTTCGTCGGCACGGCGCGTGGTTTGGAAACCAAGCTTGTACCAAAGGCTGGGTTTGATTTGTCGCTCATTGAAAGTGCTGGTCTAAAAAACGTTCGTGCGGTGGCCCGGATGAAAGGGCTAGCGACGTTGCCGGGTAGTTTCGTTTCGGCCTGGAAGCTAATTCGGCAGTTCCGGCCGGATGTTGTAGTCGGAGCAGGTGGTTATGTTTCTGGTCCGGTGGTGTTGATGGCCGCGTTGACCGATCGTCGCACGCTCGTAATGGAGTCGAACGCTTTGCCTGGTTGGACCAATCGGGTGTTGGCTCGTTTCGTAGATCGGGCGGCCGTGTCGTTTGAAGCTTCGCTTGGATACTTCCGCGGGAAAGGAGTAGTCACGGGAAATCCAGTGCGACGCGAGTTCTTTGAAATTCCGTTGCGTACCATTCAACCTGAGCAGCTTTCGCTGCTCGTGTTTGGTGGTTCGCAGGGAGCTCATGCGATTAACGAAGCAATGGTCGCAGCCCTACCGTTACTCAAGAAAGCAGGAGTAGCAGTAAAGATTAAGCATCAGACCGGTCCGGCAGATTTCGAACGAGTCCAAGCGGCTTATCTGAAAGAAGGATGGCAGGACAGCGCCACGGTGTGTAGCTACATCGACAACATGGTTGAGGATTTTGCAGTCGCCGACTTGATCTTGTGCCGGGCCGGCGCCACAACGTCCGCGGAACTGATCGCAGCCGGTAAAGCGTCCATCATGGTACCGTTTCCGTTTGCAGCTGATGATCATCAAAGGAAGAATGCCGAAGCCCTGGAAGCTGCCGGCGCTTCGAAGATGATTCTTCAAGAGCAGTTGAGTGGT
>DATIBX010000834.1:0-4637 GCA_035457105.1 Pyrinomonadaceae bacterium | reverse complement strand
TGGGCAGCACGGTGCAGTGACAGTCTATCTCACCGCACCTCTCGCTACTTTTGTAAAATCTAACAAACTCGGTGTTGTCTTTGGTGCGAAAACTGGATTCATCCTCGAAAGGAGTCCAGATACAGTATTGGCTCCCGATATCAGCTTCATAAGCAAAGACAGAATCGAGACCATTTCAACCGGTTATTTAGAGATCCCACCTGACTTGGCGGTTGAAGTGATTTCTCCGAGTGAGAGCAAACCGAAAGTAGAGAAGAAAACTGCACAATGGCACGAATTTGGAACAAAGACCGTTTGGTTAGTGTATGCAAAAACGCGTGCTATCGAAGTGAGAGATTCGAGCGGTAGCAATATGCTATTGACCGAAAACGACGAGCTTACGGGCTGCGACGTTTTGAGCGGTTTCAAGATTTCTGTGGGGGATATTTTTAGTTAAGTGGACCTCTTGACTACAAATACTCACTTAATGACCGCAGAGGACTTAATCGCATTGCCGCGGGGGCAGCATCGTTATGAACTTGTCAAAGGAGAACTCCTCACAATGTCTCCAGCTGGCGAAGAACATGGATCGATAACAGGTAGACTCACGGTGCTACTCGGATCCTATATACTGCAAAACAAACTCGGTCTAATTTACTGCGCAGAAACCGGCTTTGTAGCTGATCGATCCAAAAAAAGAACCCTTAAGATCTTATTGCCGAGTGGTGAGAGAACAGTCCTAACGAAAGCTAATGAAATTGTCGATGACTCGGTAGTTACGGGCTTTAGATTAAATGTTTCAGAAATCTTCGATTGAGAGCAACTAGCGATTCTTGGATCGAAATCTTCCCATCGGGATCTTTGACAGTGGCGTCGGTGGCCTCACCGTTTATCGAGCATTGCACGAACGCTTGCCGCACGAACGGTTCGTCTACCTGGGCGATACAGCTCGTGTGCCATATGGTACCAAGTCTCTGGCTACAGTCGAGCGTTACGCAGTTGAGAATGCAAAGTTCCTGGAGGCTCACGGAATAAAATTGCTGGTCGTGGCCTGTAATACTGCGTCAGCGCTTGCCCTACCCGCCATTCGGAAAGCTGTGGCCATCGATGTAGTGGGAGTGATTGGCCCAGGCGCACGCGCCGCGGCTGCCCTGGTAAGCGACGATCAGCGAGTTGGCGTTATTGCAACAGAGGCGACCGTGCAATCTGGCGCTTATTCAAAGGCCATCGCGTCTGTAAATTCCAAAGTTGCAGTATTAGAACGAGCTTGCCCACTTTTTGTTTCGTTGGCGGAAGAAGGTTGGGCCGATTCTCCCGTGGCCCAAGCAGTCGCTACTGAGTATCTTAAGGATCTAAAGATTGAAGCGATTAGTGTGTTAGTCCTGGGTTGCACCCATTATCCGATCCTGCGCCGAACAATCGCCGATATCATTGGACCAGACGTAACCTTAATTGACTCAGGAGAAGCGACCGCTAGCGAGGTTGCGGCACGTCTGGAAAAGCTTTGCCTCTCGCACGACGAGGATATTCGGCGTCAAACTGATCGCCGGTTAGGTGATGACCTTGATCATTTTTATGTGACTGATGCGGCTCAAAGATTTGCTAAAGTAGCTGAACGATTTCTAGGCACAGCTCCCTCTATTCTGGAAGCTGTTGAGGTATGGGGACACGATGAGCTTCGATCGGAATGATGGCCGCGCTCCAGATGAGCTGCGATCAATTAAGATAACACCTGATTTTTTGCCGTACGCGGAAGGTTCGGTGTTAATCGAGATGGGCAATACCAGAGTCGCCTGCGCTGCTACTCTCGAAGATCGGGTGCCACCGTTTTTGCGAAATACCGGACAAGGGTGGGTCACAGCTGAGTACGCAATGTTACCACGCGCAACTCAAACCCGAACGGCGCGTGAAACTGGACGCGGTGGTCCGTCAGGCCGCACTCATGAGATTCAAAGGTTGATTGGGAGAAGTCTCCGAGCAGTTTCAGACATGAAGTCCTTTGGAGAGCGTACCTTCACAATCGACTGTGATGTGCTTCAGGCAGATGGTGGTACTCGTACGGCTGCCATTACAGGTGCTTACGTAGCATTCGCCTTGGCAACAAAACGCGTTATCAAATCAGGTCGTTTAAGTCGCCAGATTCTCACTAATTCGGTTGCCGCCGTCAGCGTTGGCATTGTCAATAACACGCCGTTACTTGACCTCAAATATGACGAGGACTCAAGGGCCGAGGTGGACATGAATATCGTCTGTACCGGCGACGGTAAGTTCATCGAAGTTCAGGGTACAGCCGAGCGGGAACCCTTTAGCCGGAGCCAAATGAATAACTTGCTCGCCCTTGCCGAAAAGGGAATCGCCAGCATCGTACAGGTTCAACGAGAAGTTCTTTTGTTGGTAGACAAGACATAAAAGACAACTGAAAAATCGGCAGCCGGCATCTGAACTGAACTGAGGCCTATGAGGGCGCCGATTCATTGTTTGCACCTTTGAAGCGTAAGGAGAAAATAGTCTACATGCGAGTGTTCCTGCTCTTGAGCCTGGTCGTTATTGCCGTGATGTATTCTGTAGTGTTGGCCCAGGACGTTTATACTCACGATAAGGTTGACTACTCGTTTGAACTGCCGTCTCCTACATGGCGAGCGATTTCAGAGCCTGACGCGGCCCACGAGCACCCGGAATTCGTGTACGGTGATCGGCTGGATGGTTACTTAACAGTACGAAAAGAAGTGGTTGAGGCTGGTACAACAGCAACTGAGCTTGCGCGGCGGGACCAGGATCAGAAACTGAGGTTCCTGCCAGGTTTTATTGAAGGTAAACAGGAAACCTTCAATGGAAGATTGGACGGCGTCACCATCTCTTACGAATTTACACGTACCGGAAAACCGATGCTCGGTCGCACTTATTACCTACAGGCCGACAACCGGACGATCTACGCTCTGAGATTTACTGGACTGCGCGACAAGCTAAGTCGCATCCGCAATCAAACTGACTTAATCGCCCGTACTTTCAAATTAAAATAACTGCAGTACAAGCTACTAAGCCTCCGCTGACGAAGGCTATTCCTCTTTACGGTCGTTTGGCGATGGACTCGTGAAACTACGCTCCAACGCACCTCAAAACTTAAGTAGTTGGATTTCTCTGTGCAGACTCTGTGGTTTCTGGGCTCTATGGTTGTCTCTTTGTAAGCCTGACACCGCGGAGACACCGAGAACACAAGGGTTGCACTGAGAAATACCTATTTTTACTAACTGTCTTTTTTAGCTCGTCGTGCTGGTTGAAATGAGCTCAACCCGATTTGGCTATTTCATGAACTCGGGGCGAACGCAAAATGATAAACTGCGCCTCGCGTTACCACCTCGACTGCAAGATAGACTGCAAAATGAAATTGCAACTTGCCCCCGGACTAACAATCAAACGTTCCGCCATTCACGGGAAAGGATGTTTCGCCACGCAGAGTTTTGGGAAGCGGCGAAAAATAGCCGAGTACGCCGGTGAGAAGATCACAAATGCGGAAGCTCGCCGCCGAGCTCATCGAAAGACTTTGAGAATTTGCGAGGTAAATAGTCGCTTTAGTCTCGATGGTAGCCGTGGAGGAAACGGCACTCACTACATCAATCACTCATGTCGGCCGAACGCGTTCATGCAGATCCTTTACGATCATATTCTCTTTATAGCGCTGCGTGATATTCGTCCCGGCGAAGAGATTACGATCGACTACGAGTCAACTTTGCATTCAGACGACAAGCGCTGCATTTGTGGGTCGTCTGATTGCAGAGGAACAATCAATCGCATTTGAAATAGGACGGTTGGTAATCGAATCCTAACAAAGTGCCACGAAGGTTGGCCCCGCTCCTATAGTCTCGGCAAAGTGAAGCTGAATTTTGAACCACGGCCAACTTCTGAATCAACCGCCACATTTCCTCCGTGTTGTTCGACGATCTCTCTCACAAATGAAAGACCCAGACCCGTTGATTCATCGTCCTTTTCCTGACCGTCGCGAACTACGCGATAGAATTTTTCCCACACGCGATCCAGCGACTCAGAAGGAATGCCAAAACCACGATCTTCAACGCTTACGCGAACGGCTTCCGCTTCTAACGCCGTTGACACAGTAACGGTCGTTCGCTCGGGACTGTACTTGATTGCGTTGTTTACCAAATTCTTTACAGCCTGGGTAATCAATCCCTTGTCAGCTGCAACCGGTGGAATTCTTTGAGCCGGTTGTTCAACGAGTCGAATGCGTTTTTTCTTAGCAATGGATTGCAATGACGCTATGGTGTCTCGCACCACCTCATCAAGCCTGAGTGGAATCTTCAAAACTTCCTGTTTATCTTTCCGCTCTAGTTGCGTCACCGCCAAAAACGTATTGATCATGCGAGACATGCGTTGTGATTCACTGGCAATGATGCCCACAAACTCGCGTGCCTGTTCCGGGAGAGTGTTGTCACTCGTCAGGATCTCAGCGAAGCCATTAATACTCGTGAGTGGAGTCCGGAGTTCATGTGACATAAGAGAGATCATGTCGCTCTTCAGCTTGTCGTACTCCTTCATCTGAGTCAGGTCTTTTAGGTGGATAACCAGGCCAATCGGATCGCGAGAACCATTTTGTTCCTCGGATTCACGCAGTAGAGAGATTCTCATGCCGAGGATTATATTCT
>DATIBX010000833.1:0-7700 GCA_035457105.1 Pyrinomonadaceae bacterium | reverse complement strand
CGACACCAGTGGTGGTAAGCGCTCAAGATGAAAATGAGCAGTCCAGATTTGTGGTCCAACGAATAGAGGAGTTGAGAAACGACGGGGTACCGTTCAGCGAAATTGCCGTATTGTTTCGATCCAGCGCACATTCATTTGATCTCGAGATTGAGCTGGGAAAACAGGGTATACCTTTTCGCAAATTTGGCGGGATTCGCTTCGCAGAGTCGGCGCATATTAAAGACGCGCTGTCGTTTCTGCGTGTCGTAGTAAAACCTTCCGACACTCTCTCCTGGTTTAGATCGTTAAAGTTAATCGAGCACGTGGGCGATGCAACCGTTTATCAGATACTTGAACACCTTGGGGTTGAACAGAAAGAGTTTCGTTCGATTAGAACCAGGCAAAGTCTTTTCAAAAGACTGCTGACTTTTCCGGCGCGCACCAGCTATAAGAATCAACTGGTCCGACTGGCGCGGTTATTCAACACGGTGCTTGAGGGTAAAACACCGAATGAACAGCTCAGTGCTGTGCTTCGTTTTTATCGACCGCTCATGAAAGACAAATACGACGACACACAACGTCGCGGCCGAGATCTCGAACACCTGCAAGCGATCGCGAAACGATATAAGACTGTCGCAAAACTACTCGATGATGTAGCGCTGGATCCAACCGAAGTGATTCAGGGGAGCGTCGTGCGACGTGGCGGTGGCTTCGTGACTTTGTCTACGGTCCATTCCGCGAAAGGGCTGGAATGGGACAATCTATTTGTGATCTGGATGACTGATGGTTGGTTTCCGTCAAACCGCTTTCAGGATGAGTTTGACGACCTCGATGAAGAGCGTCGCCTGCTCTACGTCGCGACGACCAGAGCCAGGCGAGATCTGCATTTCGTGTATCCCTTGAATGTATTTCGCGGGGACTCTTATCGCGGGGATGGTGGATTCTCTCCCGTTGTCTCGCGCTTTCTCGAACCCATCCCACCAGAGATTCTGCCGCACGCTTCATTGATGGAATAGGTCCTATTGACCATATAGATCCTAGCCTGCCCTTTTTAAGACCTCTCAGACTCCTCGTTAATCCTTGCCATTCCCTGACTTCTAATTGATCATACCCATCGATCACGAACACGGAGGTAAGTCATTATGCGTTGGAGAGGCGAACGCGAGAGTAGTAATGTCGAAGATCGGCGCGGCGTATCCAGAGGTAAGGTGGCCATTGGAGGCGGACTGGGAACGCTCGTCATCATCATCTTAGCGTTGCTCTTCGGCGCAGATCCGCAACAGATCCTGCAACAAGTTCCGCAGAACGGACCTTCAGCACCAGTTCAATCCTCGCGTCCCACAAATCAACAAGAAGACGACATGAAGAAATTCGTGTCTGTTGTTTTAGGTAAAACCGAGGACGTTTGGACCGATGTATTTCGGAAAAACGGCCGCCAATATCACGAACCAACTCTCGTGCTTTTTACGGATCGGGTGCAATCAGCCTGCGGGATAAGTGGTGCCGCTGTCGGTCCATTTTATTGTCCGGGCGATCAGAAGGTTTACATCGATCTCTCGTTCTACGAAGAGTTGAGGCGAAGATTTAATGCGCCTGGTGATTTCGCTCAAGCTTATGTGATCGCTCACGAAGTGGGACATCACGTGCAAAAGCTCCTGGGTATTTCTGACAGAGTCGACGCAATGCAACAGCGTATGAGCGAAGTCCAGGCGAATCAGCTCTCTGTGCGGCTTGAATTGCAGGCTGACTTCTTTGCGGGCGTCTTCGCTCGCTACGTTAAAGAACAAGGACTGTTAGAGCCAGGTGACGTCGAAGAGGCGTTACGAGCAGCGAGTGCAATTGGCGACGACAGTATCCAGAAGCAGAGCCAGGGGTACGTGGTGCCTGATTCCTTTACACACGGAACGTCAGAACAAAGATTGCGATGGTTCAGAAAAGGCTACGACACGGGCGACATCAGGCAAGGTGACACGTTCGCTGCCACGAGTTTGTGAGGGTCCTTGGTCCTTAGGTAACTCATTTGATAATGATGATTTGAGATTTGAGAATTATTAAATTGTGCTTGTATGTGCTACACCAATAGAAATTCTGAAATATCAAATCATAATTATCAATTGGTTCCGTGCAATTGTTTCAACTTCGGTAAGTTCAAATTACGAGACTCGATTTACGTCACTGCCTGGTTAGGCCGAGCTTGATCGCATATTGAATGAGTTCAGCCGTACTCTCTACACCAAGGCCTTCCATCATTTCGTACTTATGAGATTCAGCCGTCCGCGTCGAGATGCCAAGCCTTGTTGCGACTTCTTTCATCGTGCAACCTTCAATTACTAGTTGCAATACTTCTCGCTGACGCGGCGTTAAAGTCAACCTTTGTTTCTCGCCAATCTGTTCGGTCAGATCCTGGACCCATTCAGTAGCAATCAAAGGAGTGACGTACTTGTGACCGGCCAGCACTTGTTTAATTGCCAGGATCAGTTCTTCGCCGGCAGATTGTTTAAGCACGTAGCCCTTACCACCGCACCTGAAAGCCTCAGCGAGTAACCGATCATCCGCATGCATGGTTAGAAAAATGATGCACGAGTCGAGCCCCTTTGTTTTCAAACGGCGCACTGCGTCCAGACCATTTAAAGCAGGCATTGAAATATCCACCAGTATCACGTCAGGCTTGAGTCGAACTGCTTCCTCTACTAACGCGTGCCCGTCACCGACGGTGCCAACCAGGTCGAATTCATCCTCAAGCAGACCTTGAAGACCTTGAACGAACATCTTGTGGTCGTCGGCTATTAAAATTCGGGTTCGGGTCATTATCACCTCATTAAAGGAACTCTTGCGATCATCGTAGTGCCACTTTGAGGATCGGAACGAATTTCAAAACTGCCTTGTAACAGCCTAATGCGCTCTTCAGAACTGGCCAATCCGATTCCGTTTCCGCGCCGTGCTCGTTCAACGTCGAAGCCGAGACCCGAATCAGATATTTGAAGTGTCAAAAAGCCGTGGTTCTCTTTCAACAAGACCTCGGCCGATTTCGCTCCAGAGTGTCGGGAAATGTTTCTCAGCCCCTCGAGCGCAACCCGATAAAGGCAGACCGACAATTCAATTGGCAATGGGTCGTTCTTAACATCTGCTTTGAAACTGGTTTCAATATGCTCTTCATAACCGAACTCAGTCACGTGCGATTCGAGCGCTTTGACCAGACCGAGGTGTTCAAGGACCTCAGGATGCAACTGGTGCGACAGTCGCCTAATTTGCGTCGTCAGGTCATATGCTTGAGAACCAAGTTGGCCCAACTCGCTGAGAAGCTCTTCATTTGAAGTTGGGAGCTTTCGTTTCAACCGGCTGATTGATAATCCAAACGCAGCCACATTCTGACTAACGTCGTCATGCAATAGGAGTGCGATTCGGCGGCGCTCCAATTCCTGCGCTGAGATCAGCCGCGCAGCCAGGGCACGAATCTGTTTATTGCTTTGAAGTAATTTTTCCTGGCTTTCCCGCGCACTATCGATTGCCTGATGACTTTCAGTTACGTCACGCACAATGGTCAATATGTTGTCACCTTCGGCGACTATTAATCGCGCCTCGAAGAATCGGAGCTCGCCTCTCATCGGCAAGGTGTATTCAACAACGTACGGTTCGTCGGTGGTGCTAAGGTCTGACAATATCCTGATGAAGTTCTCGGCCAGATCGGCCGGTAGGACTTCTCGAATGTTTTTACCGATGAAATACGATGGCGGCACCAGAAGTTGATCGACCTCGCGAGCTGAGTAATCAAGATAAACGCCTTGCCGCGTTAACAGGAACATCATGTCGGGGACAGCACGCAGGATGGCCTGGTTTCGTTCGTTTATTTTCTCCAGGGCTTCTTCCGCTCTTTTCCGTTCCGTGATGTCGATTCCGATGCCGAGCATTCGCGCCGGCTTTCCATGTTCATCACAGAGGACAGTTCCCTTGCTGAGAAACCATTTGGTGTTGCCGTTTGCGAACATCCTGAACTCGATCTCGTAAGGCTCCCCTTCGCGAACAGCATGACTCATGGCCAGCTCAACTGATTCGCGATCGTCCTGGTGAACCAACTGGAAAAAGATCTCCGGGGTGATAGCTTCTGTTGAATTGAGCCCAAACTGGTTTCTTGTTTTCTCAGACCAGATCAGGCGGCCGTCCGCGATTCGCCAATCCCATGTATCCATCTGTGCGGCGTTGAGCGCGAGCGTCAATCGCTCTTCGTTCTCCCTGGCGGCCGCCTCCACTCGGCGGCGTTCCTCGATTATCGAAGCCAAAACCATCAACGGAATCGATACGACTATCAAAAACATCTGGATCGACATCGCGTTGTCAGTCGCAGAACTGTTGACAAATGGACCAGCACCTCTGGTTGCTCCATCGATAGCCAGAAACATTATCACTACCAAAGAGGTCGTAACGCCTCGTAAACCAAATCTAACCGTGGACCACAACAAAAATGGCAACGGCCAGTAGAGTAACGATGGCGTTTTTTCCGCGAAACCGCGTTGTGTGTTGAAGACATAGAAGGCGACGGCCAGTACTGCTGCGGACAGGAGAGCCGCCTCAATGTAGCGATTTAAAGACGCGTTGCGTAAGACGCCCAGTCCACCTCGTAGCCAAACAATCACGAATGGGATTAGCGTCAAGCTGGCCAGTACATTCGATAAGAAGCGAACCCGCCAAATTTCCCAGTAGGGACGGTGGTCCAGGTTATTTAGCTGGACGAGAGCGCTGTCCAGAAAGGACGCGAGAAAAGGTGCGAGAAATGCTCCGAATAGCAGAAAGATAGTCAGGTCGTGAATGCGCTCGAAATTGACGGTCCCTTCTTTGATGAAATAGCTGACACAAAACGCTCCCAGAAGCGCCTGGACCGAATTCGACACGAACCAGCAGAACACCATGGTAGTCGGCACACCACTCTGCAACTCAGACGCCAGGTGGGCCGGCAATGCAGCGACTATGATCAGCCACCACCAGCGGCGTTCCGTCATCAACATCGCCGCGAGCAGCAAAGAGTTGGGCATCCACAGGGTTGATACCGAGCCAGGCTGAAGCGCGAATTGAAATCCGATTTTGGCAGTGAGGTAATAGGCGACGAAAACTATTAGTGCAGCCAGAAGCGCGGTTCGTGCACTGGCGTCAGAAAGGGACCGTTCGGCTTTCGGAATGGATTGGAGACTCACGAATCTGCCTCGAGCCTTGGTTTGTTACAGGTTGATTATGAAGTGTGAGGGAGGGTCAGAACAAGAGAAAGAATTATTTTTGTCCTTATTTAGGTTATTTGTCTCGTCTATTTTCGCTTCCTTTTTTGCAATCGTACTCCAAACCTAACACCATAATCAGGATTTGAAGACACTTTCGCTGACAACAATACCTCTAAAACGCTTCGGTCACGCCAATTATCAGCGTATGTCCAGCTCGACCGACAGCCCAGTCGATTCGATAATTGATGTGATTCTTCTTCTCAATAGTGAAACGAAGCCCGGCTCCGACAGCAGGTAGCAATTGATCAGATCTGAACTGGTTCCAGCGCCCGGCCACGCCCCCAACCCCACCAAAAACAACAGCTCCAAATCGGCCTTTCAGTTCGCGGCGAAACTCTGCCTGAGTCGCAAACATCCTTCGATTCTGAAACTCACCTCCCGTATAACCGCGCAAGTCGTTACTAACACCGTAGAGACAGAGATCATAAAAGGGAACATTCTGATTCGCAGAACAGATCATGCTGCGATATGCAAGTACTGTCTTTGGTCCAAAGGACCGGTATTGATTGAACGAGAGTTTATAAGTTTGATATTGACGTTTACTGCCGAGCGCCTGATCAAAAAAGTCTCCGGTCCAATTGAATAACGAACCTTTGGTCGGATAGAAAGTACTGTCTCTTGTATCCCTTTGGACGTGAATTCCCAGCGCCACCGTACGCGCTTGAATGTCGATATCAGGAATTTCGAATCCTCCTGGTGTCTGCTCACCGTCAAGGCGTGCATACAAATTACGGTGTTGGAATCGTGGTCCGACAAAGACTTTCTTACCGATGTTGCGCATAAACTCGCCGAAGAAAAAAGTGCCGCCCTGTCGCAGGGGAACCGATACCGGTGGTCGATTCGGCAATCGACCTATTCCGAAAAAATCGTAATTGACGCGGCCCTTACCAAAGGCAAATGTGGCCTGGTACTTGTTCTCGGCAAAATACAAGCGACCGCCGAGAACAACCCCCCGACTTCCGTTACTTGTAAAAGCAGCCACTCCACCCACCGTTGAAGGGGGCGACAAGTCATCATCTTCCTTCAACTTAAAGACATATCCCAGCACAAGGACCAGCCCAGAACCTACGGTCGGGCTCGTCGTCGGAATAGGTGCGATAACAAGGTCGCCGCGTTTCCGTTTTGCTGGCTTCGCGGTCTGAGTTTGATCCTGGACTGAAGTAGTTATGGCATCCTTGAGAACGGAAGTTGGACTCGGTGACGCTGAAGGATGCTCGGTCTTTAACTCTTGCGCCGACGTCTGCAGATCTTGCGCGCCCGCTAACACGAAAGCTCCTGATGCTACAGTTATTAAAATTATTGAAAGAACTCTCAAAAGCCGCTTACTCATATGGTGTTTGAAGATCATACTTCTCAATTTTAAAGTTAGCGTTGGAAGTGGGGACGGCTAGACGGACACGGAAAATCGTCGCTTCCAAAATCAGGCCGCTTCGCTTAAGTGAGTATGATTGAATTTATAACAGTTGAAAGCTGGTAATTTTGCCAGCCTTAAGCGAGAATGCGGCCGTTTTAAACTCACAATTGAAAGGAACCTCACGCATGTCCAGCATAAAACTCAATCTCGTAGACTCTCAATATACTCTCTCCGGAACAATTCACGCTTCGATCGGAGATTTTTGCGTGGCCGCTTTGGCCGCCGAACCTGAAACTCTTACCGACCTCGAGACAGCTCTGATACGCTTTCAAAAGGAGCCACTAGACATCCGCTCGAGGCTGTCCCTTTGCCACGGCTTGACGGTTGACTTCGAGCCATATGACGCAGGCCTGATGATTGTGGATCTTGCCGCGCGCATCGTCGTCTGCAACTCGACATACTCTCAACCAGAACTATCTGGAATGGTCACATACCACGACAGTTCATGCGCTTCGGAATGTCCAATCGGTTATCAGCTCGATCCTGAGGAGTGGCTGTTTCTCGACTCGATTGATGACTTCCAGCGAGAACACGCTTTGCGTCGACAGATTAGAAAGCTCAATCCTCCACTTGACGCTCGGCCAGTTCTTTACGGGCGACCACTTGTCGAATTCATCGCTCAACAGATCGCAAACGTACTCCAGGAGAGTGGAGATTCAGTGTGCCAAGCTGTGTCCGAACAAAAGCTAAAAGGAGATCCCCGCGAACCGGAAAACGACGAGCGGCCCCATCCCTTTTCAAGCCAAATCAGTGCCATCCACAAAGATTGGCTGACGACATCGCGCGAGGATCTACGTGGTGGGGCACCTCGCGAAATCATGCTCGCCAAACGAGACCTGATTGATTTCGATCTAGAGTCAAGGTGTTTGCAGTGGTCTCTATTGTTGGAGGGACCGCCGTGTTTAGACCGGGACTCTTATGCATATCGATTCGCGGGTTTCGGTATTCACGAGTGGGTCGTCTATTACTACCTCGTCCGTTTTTTAATCACCCAGGGTTTTGACCTGATCAAGAAACTCGACCTGAGTCAAACAGAAGTT
>DATIBX010000832.1:0-3926 GCA_035457105.1 Pyrinomonadaceae bacterium | reverse complement strand
TTACTTGATTCCTTTTTTGGCGAGTTGTTCTTGTAATGCAGCGGAAACGGCGGCGTCGAAACCGTTCTTTGTAACGCCGCTACGCTTCTTCTGTTCCGTTGCGATGAAGTCAACCCTTTGTTTCGATAAGGAAAGTATCAGACCACGAATCTTGCTCCGTTCGGCCAGCCGTTTCTCGACCTCCTTCGCTCGCTCAGCTGCGGAGAGCTTTTGAAGCTCTTCAGGTAAGTCTTCAGCCTTCACCGAATCGATATCCTTTGACCCGTTTTCAATGTCCTGCAGAAGGTCCCCGACATACGCTCTGCTGTTGAGAGCCTTGTTGACTGATCGTTCCGCCTGTGCAGGCAGTGGCGCTTCCGACGCTACTCGTCCTTCAGTAGCATCTGCTTTTGCTTTTGCGTCTGTTCGAAACGCTATCCCGGCTTCACCAGCTCCACCACCATAAGGAACGTATGTGCTGCCGAGTTTCGCAGCCAGTTCACTCAACTGATCGTCATAAGGCGTGGCTATCGTCTGGACAACACCCCCATTTTGAGGGATGGCAAAATATCTCCCCTGGCCATACTGCGCAATTGCTTGCCACGCTACTTGGGTGTCGACGGCCGCGCCACACTGAATCGTATTAACTACCATCCCACGTTCGGCCGCGATTCGCGCCGAGTCCAACGTGTCTCGCTCATTGCGATAGTCGTTGTGGGGTGGAGCATCACCAACCAGGAAGATCACCTTAGCTAGATTGCGCGACTGCGTTGACCATCCTGCCTGCTCAACTGCATCAAACAGTGCTCGTCTAACATTCTCCTCCGTATCTCCCCCGCCGGCAGCTTCGTAACTCATGAGGGTCGTGTAAATCTTATCCAGGTCATCCGTTATGGGCACGACATCAGTAACGTATTGATCACCGCGATCGCGAAATGCCACCAATCCAATCTTTACTGAAGGGTGAGATGATGACTGCATCACCTCGTTAACTATTCCCCAGATGCGCTGTTTTGCGCCTTCCAGCAGGCCTCCCATTGAACCGGTCGTGTCGAGCACAAAAACCATTTCAAGCGTTGCATTTGAGCTCGTTGTGGTTGTAACCGGATTGATCGTTGGGTCAGAGCGGTTGAAGACCCATGCCGTGGCTACTCCAACTCCGATGATAAAGGTTATTGCCGCAGTGATAACGCGAAGAGCTAGCGAGTTCATGGAAAGAACCTCCTCGTAACTAACAGTGAATGAGGGTAGTTTTTTCTATTAGACGCCCCAGCGACGAAATCGTTCCAGCGAAGTGGCGGTCTACTTGCACATTCAAGGAACGTGGAGATGTAGTTTTCTTGCGCTTGTGCGGTTGAGGTATTAAGGCAGAGCCTGTGGGATCCGAAGAACAAAACAAGGAAGGAAGGGCGGTTTACCAGCCTTGCTTACATGTTCTGTCCTTCGTAAGTTATTTTTTTGCGGCCTTTAAGGACCGACTTTACTGACCTCTTTCTTTTTAACGTAGATGTCCCCACGAAGGGTCATGCCTGTCTTCTCTGCCAGAGTCACCAAAACTGACTCGAGTATTTCTTTGTTTTCCAGTTTGAAGCTGGTGATGCCAGCCTGCTGCGAGTCCGGATCATTGAATTGCAAGGTTAGGTATCTAACTTTTGTTTTGATGAATCGAGCCGGCAATGTGTAGATCAGCGGCACCTGGCTCGCCACTGACGCAGCTCCTGGTTGTCGTTTCTGCGTATCAGCGAAAGCGGATGTAAGAGCCGCGTACGGAATGTGAAGTTGTTTGGGTGTCTTTTTGTCTTTGAAGAGCAATTGGTTGTTCGCGTCGTCGAACGTAAGCGTGCCCTCCATTGTCTGCCTGTAGCCAAATATCCCGCCTTCATACTTCGCTTTTACCGTCTTTGGTGCCGGAGCCACTGCTGGTTTTTGCGCAGGATCAGGTTCAATCGACCGAGGTCGCTGCGCATAAGCACACGTGGCTAACGAGATCATAATGATGAGGCCGTAAATAGTTCTCATGAACTTCTCCTTAATAAAACGAACACTATGCAGGCGAGTTAAATGAAAAGACGCTACTTAGCTGGTGCAAGGTTGTCTTTGAAGAACAAACTAGCTGTTCGGGGAGGCCGCTTCAAAGTTCTCGAGCCCAAATCGGTGCCTTGTATAGGATCCACCATAACAAGAGCTGAATCATTAGAATAACTATGCCCAGTGCAATACTCAAATAACAGGTCGTTCGGACCCCTGGATTACCAGCACCTTGATACGAGCGTAAAATTCCAAAACTGCCCACCAAGACTGCTCCCGGACAAAACAGAATGCCCAGGTAAGGCACCAGCGAGTAAGTTGCAAAAGCTCGCGCAGTGGCGGCAAGTTCTGACGTTTGGGGAGAATGCATGGGGAAGAAAGTACTTCGTGCTTTGTGCTTAGTACTTTGAGCTTTGTATTTCCCGCTTTAGTTCGTTCCCTTAACTCAAAATTCCGTACCACAAGCACTATCAATCAAAGTTCAAAGTACAAAGCTCAAAGTACAAAGAACAACTCAGTCACGGCTTTGCTGCTGTCGCTACTGGTTTCACCCGCGCGATGGATTCCTTGAAGTCAGCATCTCCCGGAGCCACAGCCGCTCCTCGCTCGTATGCCGAAAGTGCCTTTGGGTATTGCTTCATGACTTCATACGCGTAACCAAGCTCCCTGTAGATATTCGGATCATCCGGAGATTTCTTGGCCGCAGTTTCCAACGCCGCAATTGCTTTCGGGAAGTTGGTTGCTCGCGACTGGGCTACTCCTAACAGATAAAAAGTAACACCAGTTGCAGCGGGGTCTGTTGTGGCACGTTCAAGTGCGGCAGCTGCACGGGGATACTGTTTCGATCCGATGAGTGCCTGACCAAATAGCGTCACTGCTTCTATGTCGGTTCTGACTTTTATCAGTCCTTCACCGGCTCGCACTGCATTTAAGTAATCAGCATCTGCTTTTGCCGGATCAGTGCTGGTAGCTGCGCGGCGCAGGTATGTTGACGTAAGAAGTGTCCAGGCACCGACCAATCGAGCATCGGCTAGAGTCGCGCGATTAAGAGTCGCAATCGCTCCTTCCATGTCATTCTTCGCCAGGGCGATCTGGCCCAGGTAGAAGAGCGACACTCCGTCCTTTGGGTTCAATTTAACGGCCGCATTGAAGCTCTTTTCGGCGTCTGCCAGCTTGCCCGTTTTGTATTCGGCGATAGCACGATAATAGATAAGCAATGCATCCTGTTGGCCTTCCTTACGATCAGTAGCCGCTACCAGAAACGGGAGCGCCTGCTGGTAGTTTTCGGACAGCACGTAAGCCTGGCCCAGGGCACTTTCTGTGTTTGGATCGGTTTGCTTGCTCTGTCTTTGGAGCGCTACTGCTCTTTCGAGATCCTTCACCGCCTCCGCATATTGCTTGAGGTTGAGCTCAGCAAACCCCGCAATCTTCCAGGCCTCGGGATCGTTTGGATGCTGTGCCGCCATTTCTTTCGCCTCTTTAGCAGCGGCGGCGAACTGCTTTTGCTCCAAAAGAGCATACGCACTTTGGGTGTTCGCCGGAGCGACTGTGTTGGCAACCGGGTTTACAGGCTGGACCGTCAAAAGCGGATCATTCGGGCTTGTTTTGCGAGGGGTTGGGGTCGCGCTTGGCTCGGGGCGTAACAGTGGATCCGAAGCCGGCTTGTCAGTACTCGCAGTCGATTTCTGCGGCTGTTTGGCGGCACGACGGGGTCGGGTAGTTTGGGCTGGCAGATTCGCCACGGCCAGTAAAAACAGGACGCTGATAATAAGAAATCGTCCGAATAAGTTAGCTCTGATCATGGTTGGTACTGATTGTATTCGGGAGAGGTTAGGTTTGAAAGCTCAGATTAACAGTTCTAGAGACATCCTTCGGATGCGGGTAACGGCGCTAAGTTTGCCCCTCAAATGTCCGCTCTG
>DATIBX010000831.1:0-21379 GCA_035457105.1 Pyrinomonadaceae bacterium | reverse complement strand
GAGTCCTCACTTTGGAGCGAATCAGAGGCACGAAGATCAATGATCTCGCCGCTCTCGATAAACAAGGGATCGATCGCACGGCTCTGGCTGAGTACGCTACAAATGTGACGTTGAAGATGGTTTGTGATGATGGCTTTTTTCATGCCGATCCACATCCTGGAAATTTCTTCATTGAAGCGGACGGGCGAATTGGGCTCATCGATTTTGGCATGGTCGGAAAAGTCGATACCCGAACACAGGAACTGCTGGCAGATCTTTTGTTAGATGTTAGCAAAGAAGATCCCGACCGCCTGGTCGATGTGTTCCTCGAGCTTGGTGTTACGCGCGATCGCGTAAATCGCGAGTTACTTAAACGTGATGTCGACCATTTGTTAAAGACTTACTGGGGGCGCCCGCTAAAGGAGCTAAGAATTGGCGTGTTACTCAATGAAGTCTTTACAATCATGCGCAACCATCATCTCCATCTTCCCTCAAACCTCGCGTTGCTGCTGAAAACGGTAATAATGATCGAAGGCCTCGGGGTTAATCTCGATCCGGATTTTCACCTTACCACGGTGCTGGAGCCTTTCTCACAAAGACTTATTTTTCGACAGTACCTACCTTCGCGATGGATTCCGCGATTGGGACGCGCGAGTATAGAAATGGCACGATTGAGTGCCGAGATGCCTCATCAGTTACGAAGAATGCTGACGACGATCGATCGTAATCATTTGCAAGTAGGTATGAGGCCTGAAGGTTTTGATCCTGTAATTAATCGACTCGAGAGAATTTCGAACCGCATAGTATTGGGCGTCATCGCCGCCGCTTTCATTAACGGCCTGGCAGTTCTGCTGTCGGTCTATCGTCCGCCTAGTTGGGAGCACTGGGCGTGGTTGGTTTTTGCTTTCGGATTTCTTTGCGCACTTGTGCTGGGTATCTATTTGGCTTGGAGTATTTTGCGAACCAAACGCAATTGAGGTGAGTTTTCCAGTGCGATCAGCCGTGAGCTTAAGATCGCGGTCGACACCTCAGGAAAAGGAAAGGAGTAGGTCATGCGAAAACGATACCGAACTTTGATGTCAATCGAATACGCGTTTGTGACTTCAATCATAGCGACATTTGCTGTACTGAGCTTTGCCGGATTTTTCTTTGGTTTCCAGCTGAGTCAATGGACTGAATGGCAAGGAGTTTTGGTAGGATCGGCCGCCACGATTGCTGGAGTTTTTGGCGCAGGTTTAGGCTTGCGTATGTCGTTCGCACAGAGGATGAAACTCAGGCATCACCCACATCACAGAGTGCACCAATAATGGGTGAAGGGCTCATGGTCCTGAACGCGAAAACTGATTAGGTTATCTCGGGCGCGACTCCCGTCAGATACGCCTGACGAATATTCGACTTCGCCAGAGCAGAATCGTCTCGACAAAGAGCCGTCTGCGATCTGATTTTCTCCGCAGACTGCGCACACTTCCTCACCGCTTTGCGCAAAAAGACCAACTCTCTAACCTGACCAGAAAATGTTTTCGGCATTTTGCCAGCAAACATTGATCATGTGATCCAATTGTTCCGGGCATGTAGGTTGCGTCAAGTAGAGTCGCATAAAGGCGAAAAAGAGCGCTAAAGGATGAGAACGCATTTTAGTCGTTGTCCTTGTCACCCAGCGCGGGACCTTGGTTGTTTGAAAAAGAGAGGAACGAGTTATGGAAGCCAGAGGGCGCGGCGAAAAGGCCGCATAGCAAAACCGGTTGGAACCGGTCATCGCTGTCGAAGCGGCGATGTCCTAACCCTGCCGAAGTCTGTTGCATTAGCCGCAACGGATGGGCATGAGATCAAGCTCGCAGGGGAAACGGGCAAGACTTGCGGGAGTGTTCCCTCCCAATAAGAGTTTGTCACGGAAGTCGAGACGGTCAGACGGTTATTGTCGAATCTGAGATCCTATCCATAAAGCACACCTACGGTAACTAAGTGGTGTGAGAGATGAGCGGAATGTGAGAGCAATCTCACATCTGCACCACGATTTGTAGTTCTGGTTGCGAGTCGTAGGGGCTGCGAGGACTTCGTAGAGCCTCGCAGATAAATTTCAAGCCTGGTTCGTCCAGGTGTAAAGGATCCGAAAGAGACCTAAGTCGATGTGTAAATTGCTATGCGAGCTACGCCGGAACCGAGTGTGACTCTCATTTTAAATTTGAGGTTAGGCAGGCGGAATTGCCAATGTCACATTTCGGGGCAGAGTGGTCGTAGTAGTCGGCGGAGTAATGTCCGCCCAAGGGAGACGGTAACGCCGTTTACAAGGCGAAGGACCACAATCGCGATGCCTTCAATTAAGAATATTCTTCAATCGAAGATTTTCGGAAGTTGGAGATGAGCTCGGTCGCGATGGAGAGCCGGATGCGTTGAAAGATGCCTGTCCGGTTCGGGAAGGGCTTCATTGAGACCGCTTGTTCGAGAGAACAAGTATGGCGCGATGATTCTACTTCATAGAGCACATAGCAATATCGCAGACACAGATCTGCGCGACAGAGTCGAGCGACAGCTCGACTGGGAACCGGAAATTACCTCGACTGACCTCGGCGTCGCGACTGACAATGGCGTGGTTACGTTGACAGGTTTTGTGAGTGCCTACGGCGAGAAGCTGGCGGCTGAGCGTGTGGCCCTCAAGACCTATGGCGTCTGCGCGGTCGCCAATGAGATTCAGGTAAAACCGCTGTTCAAGAAGACCGACACCGACATTGCCTCAGCAGCGTTGGATGCGTTGCAAGCGCGCATCGATGTTCCCGACGACAAGATCAAACTCGCGGTGAAGGACGGTTGGATCACTCTTGAAGGAAACGTTGATTGGTACTATCAGAAGAATGCTGCTGAATTCGCCGTCAAATACCTGTCGGGTGTCAAGGGCGTAACAAATAGCATCAAGCTGACGCCTCAAGTCTCGACGATTGAAGTTAAAGACAAGATCGAAGAAGCTCTGAAGCGCAATGCCGAGGTTGACGCGCGGCGAATCAACGTACAAGTCGCTGATGGCAAAGTGACGTTGATGGGCAATGTGCGGTCCTGGTTTGAAAAGGACGAAGCTGCAACTGCAGCATGGGCCGCGCCCGGCGTAAGAGAAGTTCACAATCAAATCTCGGTTGTGCCGTAAACCGACACACGGATGGGTACAACTTGGCCTGTAATTCAAGGCTAGGTTGTGCCCATTGTTTGTGCTGGGGGTGAAGCTTTTGCCAGATCTGGGTTTGGGAGGATACAGCGAACAAACAATTGATTTTGATAAAGTCGGGAGAAGACAATTCACAAATCTTTGGAATACCCGGCTAAACGTTTCAAGCACGACGTCGACGAGTTGACAAGAAGATTCGGTAGAGCCTTCATTGACACAGAAGGATTCAGAACGATGAACTGGATTGCCGCGAATGGGCTTACATTGAAAGAGTTGGAACAGATTGAGGAGGCGGCTCATCGCTCTCAAACGCCCGAAGCGAAATCCGTTCTACGACTCGCAGCGGCTTTGAGGGAAGCGCTCCAGATAAAAGAGGCTGCGCGCGTTTTGGCTGCTCAGTTCAAAAAGCAACACGATCGCGACAATGAAGAGGACGGCAAGCTTTAAAATTCCAACGTCCGATTGGAAAATGAAGGCGCGAGTCGCTGTCGGAGAAAACCTAGGTAATGTAATGATTCTTCCGTTACAAAGCTGATTCTAATTCCTACCTGTCGTTCGGTTATAGAAACATGAGGAGGCCGAAAATGAGACTGAGATCAACACTTAATCCAGAAGAGCAGTCTGACGTTGTCGAAGGGCCGACCAGATACAGGAAAGGCCCAAATCAATCGGAGCTGGTCTGCGGAATTTGCAACAGAATCTACTATGTCGATGACGTTATCTTTCGCCAGGCCATGTCGGCAATGGAGAAGGGAATCGACAATCCTTTTTGCTGCGATGAATGTGAAGCGGAATATGAAGCGACGTCTCACTAGGGCGGCAGCGCACATCATGCTCTGCAAAGATTGAGTTCTGTTATGGAGGTGGATCATGAATAAAGGGTTAACGCTCATTAGTGCAGCAGGAATGGGTGCGGGTTTGATGTACTTGTGTGACCCGGATCGTGGCAAACGGCGTAGAGCGTTGTTGCGAAACAAGGCGATACACATCAGCAGGATTGCGAACGATGCCGCCGGCAAGACCCAACGTGACATTCGCAATCATCTGCGCGGTGCCCTCGCGGAAGTCAAGGCGGTTTTTGCCGAGGAAGGCCCGGTATTCGACGCTGTCTTGGCGGCACGAGTAAGGTCAAAATTGGGTCGTGTAGTCTCGCATCCGGGTGCAGTTGAGGTAAAGGCTGTTGATGGGGCGATAGTTCTGAGTGGTCTTATCCTGGCCGATGAAGTTCACCCATTGCTCGACACTGTGATCGGGATTCATGGAGTCAAGAACATTGAGAATCGTCTTGAAGCACACGAGCAGGCGGGAGATATCTCGGCACTTCAAGGAGGACGCCGGCGTAAAGTTCAGGGCTTTGGGCCGCTGAAAACAAACTGGTCGCCCACTACGCGGCTCGTTGCCACCGCGGTTGGCAGCGCCCTTACGATCTATGGCGTCAACCGTCGAAATGTGGTCGGCACGATGATGGGTAGTGCTGGTCTGGGAATCTTGACTCGAGCATTGACGAACTTCGAGACCACCAGGCTTCTAGGACTCGAGGGCGGACGCAAGGGGATTGAGACCCAGAATACGATTAACGTTGAAGCATCTGTCGATCGCTTGCAATGAGATGACACGAGCGGAATTACAACTGTATAGATCTCAGAAGGGAGAGACTTTCTGTCAGAGAATAGTCAAGGCAGCCAACATTCGGCCAGACAAGGTTGCAATGATGCTAATCGAGCCCGAGGGTAACAAGGCGATTACTTTCGGTTCAATGCTGGCCCAGATACGTAGCATTGCGTATCGCCTCACTCAGGAGAAGATCGCCTTAGGAGACCGAGTGGCACTTATCGGGGAGAACCATCCCAATTGGGCCATTGCGTACCTCGGCATCCTTTATCGAGGCTCAGTTGTCACACCACTAGATCCTGCAGCGACAACGCAGGCGGTCGCTAACTTTCTCAAAGGATCTGAAGCCAAGCTCGCCTTTGTCTCACCTGCTTCACTCGATAAGTTTCGGGCGGCCTGCGAGCGGATCGGTAGCCACATCCCGGCAGTCGCTCTGCATCAGCTTACCCAAGCGAATGGTCTGGCTCGTTTCGAAGATTGGGCAGAGACACCTGTGCCGAGGGAATTCAGTGAAGCTCCGCCTCCTGCAAGGGGAGAGGATCTGGCTGTTCTAATGTACACCTCGGGCACCACAGGAGTACCGAAGGCTGTCCCGCTCACACACGGAAACATCTACGCAGAAAGCGACAAGGTCCAGGAGGTGATGCGGATTGGCGATCAGGAGGTGATTCTCAGCCTGCTTCCGCTATTTCACGCGTACTCGCAGATCGTTAATCTTTGGCTTGCCACGATCGTAGGATCTCGAGTGGTCTATCTCACTGAATTGAGTAGTGCAGGGATTGAACGAGGATTACGTGACAGTGGGGCGACGGCGCTTGTTGGTGTGCCGCGCCTTTGGTACTTGTTTCACAAAAAGATATTTGATGCAGTGCTGGGTCGACCGGCCTTAATGAGGATTCTGTTTCGAATCCTGCTCGCTCTCAATGGGTTCATGCGTGAGTGGCTTGGTATAAATGCCGGTAGGTTTTTCTTCAAGCCCATTCACCGAGCCTTCGGTGGGAAACTGCGACTGGCAGTTTCCGGCGGTGCCAGCTTCGACGAGAACGTGGCTCGGGATTTTCACCGTTTGGGTTTCACGATCTTGCAGGGTTACGGTTTGACAGAAACGAGCGGGGCCGCAACTGTCACGCGTTTCGAAGACAACAAGATCGGTTCGGTAGGAACGCCGCTGAATGGTGTTGATGTCAAGATCGACCAGCCCAATGATGAAGGAATCGGTGAGGTGTTGATTCGCGGGCCGGTAGTGATGTCGGGTTACTACCAGAATCCTGAGGCTAACCGTGAAGCGTTTACCTCCGATGGGTGGTTTCGTTCGGGCGACCTGGGGCGGCTTGATAAACAGGGTCACCTGTATATTGTTGGCCGCAAGAAAGATGTGATTAAGTTACCCTCCGGCAAGAATATTTTCCCTGAAGACGTCGAAGCTCATTACGAACGATCACCGTTTGTCAGTGAAATCTGCGTGCTCGGTGTTAAAGACGAGACTAGTGAGTTCAAAAGAGCCGAGAAGCTCTGCGCAGTCGTTGTACCAAACTTCGACTATCTCAAAGCTCAACACATAGGTAATGCGCGCGAGTGGGTGGTTTGGGAGCTTCAGAACCTCGGACGTGAACTGCCAGAGTATCAGCGCGTCCATGATTTTCTTCTTCGTGCGGAGCCGTTGCCGCGTACTACCACTCGCAAAATAAAGCGTTTCGAACTGGGCAGCGAACTGGACGCGCTTAGGGCGCAAGCGGGCAACGGGCGAGCGTCCAAAGCCACTATTCTTAGCCAAACCGATCAGGCGCTGATGGAGTCTCCAGCGGGTCGTGCCACCGTTGCGGCTGTAAAGCAACTCGTTCGCGATGCCAAAGAAATTCATCCGCAGATGAACCTGGAGATTGATCTCGGGCTTGATTCGCTGGCCCGTGCGGAATGCATTGTCAGCGTCGAGCAAAGCCTGGGCATCGAACTAAAGCCGGAAGATGTATCCAACACTCAGACTGTAGGCGAATTGGTCCAGTTAGCGAACGCAAAAATCAGCGGAGAGCCGCCATCAATGCGCTCCGCCGCTGCCCCTTTCCATTGGCGCGATGTATTGGCGACAGCTAAGGAAGTGCCGGAGGTAGATCAACTTCTAAGGCCAAAACCCGCGGTTGTGCTCCTCGCGCGCGTGGCGTTGAAAGTCATCTACTTTGCAGCGCGTCTTTTGTTTCGCATGGAAGTAAAGGGAAGGGAAGTTCTGACCAACCTGGAACCTCCCTACCTTATCTGCCCAAACCATCAGAGTTATCTGGATCCGTTTCTGGTGTGCTCGACCTATCCTCGACGTGTGCTCACTAACATTTTTCATGTCGGAGCGAGCATGTACTTTACTAATGCTGCCATGGCTCAACTCGCACGGCTCATCAATGTCGTGCCCATAGACCCTGACCTTCAAATGCTACATGCAATGCGCGCCGGCGTCGTTGGGCTGCGCGCGGGTAAGATTCTCAATATATACCCTGAGGGGCAACGATCTCTTGATGGAAAACTACACGAGTTCAAAAAAGGGGCCGCGATTCTTGCTACCGAACTGAAACTGCCAATCGTGCCAGTGGCGTTGGATGGAACTTATCGAATCTGGCCTCGCAAATCGTGGCGTCTCCGACTGGCGAAGGTGAGAATTACTTTCGGCGAGCCGATCGACGTCCGGAGGTTGGCATCGGATGAGCCGGATGAAGACGCCGTCTACCAAAAGGTCACCTCGGAGCTAAAGAGGCGGATTCAACATATACTTTATGAAGTGGCCAAAGTGAGCGGTTGAAAGAGGCGGTGGCGCAAATCGAAGCCGTAAGCGGCGTGCCCATCACGAAAGAGAGTTACACCGATGATTAGCACATTAACTGATAGCCAGTCTCGTGAACTACTTCGGTCAGAAGGACTTGCAAGGTTGGGCTGTATTAGTAATGGCGAACCTTACGTCGTTCCCATCAACTACTACTATGAAGACAATTGCGTTTACAGTCACTCTCTGCCGGGCCTAAAGATAACCGCTCTCAGAAAAAACTCTCGCGCTTGCGTACAGACGGACAAAAGCGAAAGTCCCGTCCGCTGGCGCAGCGTTCTTGCATTTGGCAATTTTGAAGAGATTGTTACACCTAGTGAGCGTCATGAAGTTATGAGTAGACTTCTTAAACGATTTTCCATGCTGACTCCTGTAGAATCTTCCATTATTAAAGATGGAATCCCACTCGAGGTAATTGTTTATCGAATCAGAATCGACAGAATGACGGGAGTAGGGGAGGGCTAACAGATTTCATCAACGGTATGGCACCAAAAGCCTTCTTGAGATATGGCAAACATTCTTATTTTAGGTGGAGGTTTCGGTGGCGTGGTGGCTGCCGAATCGCTTGTCAAACAAATAGGAGAGGAACACCAGGTTACCCTGGTATCTCGCAGTCGGAAATTTATTTTCTATCCGGAGCTAGTCCGGCTTGCGTTCGGCAAGTGTAAGCCCGACGATATTTCATTCGATTTGCGCGACGCAATGCTCGACCGGCGAATTCGGTTCATTGAGGCTGAGGTCGCTCGCATTGAACCCTACGAGCGCCGCGTGGTTCTCGCCCACGGTGAGATCGAAGGCGACGTTCCATACGACTATTTGATCTTCGCACTTGGTCGCCGTCTGGCAACAGAGCGAATAAACGGATTTTTCGAAAACTCGCAGCATCTCTTGACAGTGGATGGCGCACTGAAGTTTGGCGACGCGCTGCGAAACTTTAAGGAAGGCCGAGCTGTCTTAGGCCAGTGTCCAGGCGCACGTTTGCCGGTTCCGGTGTACGAGACAGCCTTTGCACTGTCGCGTTGGTTCAAAGGACATGGTGAACGCGACAACGTCAGAATAACGATTGTCAGTCCCGACCCGCCGGGGCTTCAGTTTGGTGACGGCGATGTAGCGCGCGCTCTACGCACTGCGCTCGATGAACACTATATTGAATACCTCCCAGACTTTCCGATCGAGAAGGTAACACCCGGAACAGTCATAACCAGTAACGGCCACGCAATCAACTACGGGTTGCTGATGTTATTGCCGCCCTTTCGTGGCCCAGGCGCTGTGATCGGGCTGGGCATTACCGGCGATGAAGGTTACATCAACGTTGATCGAGCGATGCGCGTGCAAGGACTCTCGAATATGTATGCGGTTGGCGACTGTGTGAACTTTGTCGGACCAAAGCTGGGCCATATGGCTGTGCGCCAAGCTGAAGTAGCGGCCACGAACGTTGGTTTAGAGATTGCGGGACTTGAACCACAACCGTTCTATAACCATGAGATCATGCTTGTCTTAGATGAAGGCGGTGGAGACACAATCTTTCTTCACAAAGGGCTATGGGATGACGAACGGGCCATCGTCAGGCAAGGACGATTCTGGAGTTGGGCCAAGCAAATTCATGAGAAGTATTGGTTGGCCAGGCACTCATAACACGAAGGGTCGCAAGTGATCAGGCATTATTGTATGTTCCTTTCCACAGGGTGTTGACTGGTACGATCAATTCCTTGAACCCGGCTGCCAGCCCACCCCACCCTATGATTTTTCGATTTGCACAGCCGTCACCTTGTACTCCGGGCTTTGGACGTACCGATCTCGATGAGGACTCGTTACGCGATTCAGAAATACTCTTGCGGTGTGGAAAGTCGCAAACAACTCTCCCGGCCTTACCGTGGACGTGATTCGAATCGGCAGTAAAGCTTCACCGTAACGACTAAGTACTCGTACTTGCTCTCCCTCGTTAAGTTGCAATCCTTCTGCGTCCTCAGCCGAAATGTCGAGAACATCTGTACCCCTCAACGCTGCATTAGCTGTCCTCATCGTCATTGTGCCGGCATTGAATTGATAGAGAGTCCTCCCTGTAATCAGTAGAAACGGAAAGTCTCCATCGACCGTTTCTTCAGTTGGACGATAATGGATCCGACGAAGCGCCGCTTTCCCAAGTGGAAAGCTTTCGGTGTGCATTATTTCCGTTCCGGGATGATCTTCGGCAGGACAGGGCCACTGCAAGCCATCACCGTTGAGTCGCTGATAAGTGATGCCCCGCCCGGCGGGCCAAACGGAACGGATTTCGTTCCAAATTTCTTCTGAGGAGTTGTAATGAAAGAACTCTTCCTTGCCCAGCGCCTTACCAATCGCGCAAATGATTTTCCAGTCTGGTTTCGATTGGTCGACAGGTGAGATTGCCTGCCGAATGCGCTGGACGCGGCGCTCGGCATTCATAAATGTACCGTCTCTTTCAAATGAGGAAGCCGCTGGCAGAAACACAGAACCAAATCGGCGCGCCGTTTCATTAAGAAACATGTCCTGGACAATCACGAACTCAAGAGAATGCAGCGCACGCTCAGTTGCACTCGTGTTGGCATTGGTCAGGGCAATGTCGTAGCCAATGGCCCATAGTGCCTTCAGTTTGTCTGCTTCAGCAGCGTCCATCATTTCGAGCATGTTAAGACCGTGCGCGCGCGGCACTGATGTGCGCCAAACTCTCTCGAAGACTTCCCGCGCATCTTTCAAAGAAACACTGCCGGTGAGAATGCCAGGATCGCAGCCCATATGCGCTGCTCCCTGAACATTGTTTTGACCGCGCAGCGGATTGATGCCTGTGCCGGGCTTAGCGATGTTCCCCGTGAGTAGCGCGAGATTGACCAGACACATGACGCCTTCAGTGCCCTGCGTGTGTTCAGTCACTCCCAACCCGTGAAAACACATTGAGGGTTTGGCGGTGGCGTAAAGTCGCGCCGCCTGGCGAATCAGATCTGCCTTGACTCCGCAAATGGGCTCTACATCTTTCGGGGCAAATTGCATGATGAAGTCGCAGAACCCATCCCATTCGTCCACGCGTTCAGTCGTAAAGTTGCGATCAAACAATTGCTCTTCGACGATCGTAAAGGCCATTGCATTCAGGAGCGGAATGTTCGTACCAGGTCGCGGCTGAAGGTGAATCGTGTCGAACTGAGTGAGCTCGATTTGTCGAGGATCGATCACGATTAGCTTTGTGCCCTTCAAAGCTGCCTGTTTGATTCGCGCGCCTACGATGGGATGGTTCTCGGTCGGATTTGCACCACACACAAGAATCGTTTGAGCTTTCTCAATGTCGTTGTAGGAATTCGTCGCCGCGCCCGTTCCTAACATCAGTTTCATCGCCGCGGCCGTGGGGGTATGGCAGACCCTCGCGCAGCAATCGACATTGTTTGTGCCGATCACCACGCGCGCGAATTTTTGTGCGAGATAGTTCTCCTCGTTCGTGCCCCGTGCTGACCCCAGAACCGCGATACTATCTGGTCCATGCTGCTCGCAGATGCGTTGTAGGGATTTAGCGGTGAAAGAGATGGCATCATCCCATGTCACTTGTTGCCACGTGTCTCCTTTACGAATCATTGGTTTCGTGATCCGATCGGATGCTGAGTTAAAGTCAAAGGCGTAACGTCCTTTCACGCACAAATGCCCTCGACTCACAGGACTATCAAGTAAAGGCTTTATCGAAACGATACGATCGTGCTTGGTGCCAACATTCATTTCGCATCCCGTACCGCAATAGGGACACGTCGTTCTCGTCCAGCTTGTCGGTACGCCGTGGGCGAGAACCGACTTGTCTTCCAAGGCCCCGCTTGGGCATGTATCTACACAAGCTCCACAACTTACGCATGAACTGTTGCGCAGTGTCGTCCCCGAGTCAGGGACGATTCGCGTTTCGTGTCCTCTATTAAGGACCTGCCAAACGAATTGACCCTGCACTTCATCGCAAATGCGCACACAGCGGTAGCAAACAATGCACTGCGACATGTCAACGTGAATATAAGGATGCGAGTCGTCAAGCAAACGCGTTTCGTGCGATCCGTTAAAGTCGCTTTCGGTTAAACCATATTGCAGTGCGTAACGGTAGAACGGTTTTTCCCGTGCCTGCTTTAAACCTTCGCCAGGATGATCCTGGGCCAGCATCTTCAGAATCATCTGTCGCTCATTCTGAAGCGCGGGTGTGTGAGTGGAGAGCACCATCCCGTCTGCGAGGAGCGTATTGCAGGCTGTCACGGGACGTGGCTTGCCCTCGATTTCGACCAGGCACATGCGACAACTGCCGATGGGCTTCAATCGTTCGTCATGACAAAGGGTGGGAATATCGATACCAATGGCGCGGGATGCTTCCAGTACGGAGACGCCTGCGTCATATTCGCGGAGCTGGTTGTTAATTGTGGCTTTAATCAATTACCGGATCCGCCTTAGAGTTGACTCGGGATTTGCAGAGCTTGAAGAGAGACTTCAGCGGCTGAGTTCAATGGTTGAAGATATTCTGCAGATCGCCGAACCCCTATTTTGAATCCCTTCGTGGCCCATGAGCGGGGCGCAGAAATCGATACTCGCATTCGCGTTACAGGAATCGCGCCCCGCACATTGCTTAGAGTACGCTGTAAGCAGTCGATCCGCGTTCAACCTTCATAGGCGAGATCATCGTACTCTTCTGCACAGATCTCACAGCGAAACGGATTGTCTAGTCCGGATTTTATGCCTTCACAAACGAAGCGATAAGTCTCATCATCGACATATACTGGCCTGGCGCACATACCACAACGAACTTCATGTTCGTTCCGTTCTGTCATGAACGAAGTCGGACCGCTCGCGGCTTGTTTGTTTGCGTCGATGTAGCAATTTAATATTGTCATGAACTCCCTCCTTATTTTTGATTTCTAACTGGTGTTCCGAGTGTCTCGATGCCTCAAGGCCAGACGACTTGATTGGCCGGGCGATGAGTACGGGACACGGCGCCTGCCGAAGAATTCGATCCACATTTGAACCAAAGAGCGCACCCAAGCTAAAGTCGCGGCCGTTGGCGCCCAGGCAGATCAAATCAATCTCATGCTCCTTCGCGTAGGCGAGCACTTCCTGGTAGGTCCTTCCCCATCGGACTGCATTAGTGATCCTGCACCATGCGAACGCTTCGTCGGGAATCGCCCGCTGTAGTCTGGAGGCTGCCTTGGTATACGGGCTGTCGGTTTTTTGAACCCAGGCAAGCTCGGGTTCTTCTTGTTCGGCTTGTTTAAGTACGTGCAACAGGTGCAGTTCCGTCTGATACTCCTGAGCCAGCGAGAGACCGTAGTTCAATGCTACTTCTGCGTCAGAAGAAAAGTCGTAAGCCACCAAAATCTGCTGAAGATCAATCTCTCCGGTCGAAAACCCGACCCACTCGCGTTCTCGTGGATGTGTCACCAACACTGGACAGGGGGAAGTGCGATATACCGTTTCAGCAGTCGATCCAAGTAATACTGCAGAATGTGGGCGCCGCCGGGAACGCATCACGATCAAATCGACTTTATGTTTAGTCGCTTCTTGTACGATGGTGTTTCCGACATCCTCAACCTTCTCAGCAACCAAGCCCTCCCAATTCAACTCGGAAAGAGTCGTCAAGCCGAGATTCGGAGCGAGCGATGCGGCAAACAGCGACGCCATTCCAACGCCTGCAGCATCGACACCGTTTTCATTCCCGTTCTTACTTACCTCTTTGCAGTAGAGAAGAAAGAGCTTGGCGTTGTATGCGGATGCCAGCGCTACGCCATAGCGTAATCCCTCATCTGACTCCGAAGAGAAATCCGTCGGGCAAAGAATGCGCTGGATGGTAATCATCATGAATCCTTTCAACTGATTTATATGGCAACGCTTGTGCCGCAGTGAATTCGGTTGTTTTGAGTGAGGTACATAAGGTTCCGGGAAAAAGGGCGATATCTGGTGTGTATATTTCCTCAGCATCCAGAGCCGAAAGCGAGGGTCACTGGGCAAGAATCCGAGCCACTTCGATCAGATTTAGATCGAGCGTCTTTCTGTTCGTGATCACCTCCACAAGAGGTGTCGTTGAGACTTCGCCTTTGAGCAGCCCGACGAGCACACCGTACTCGTTTCTTTCCAGTTGCCGGACGGCACCTACTCCGAATCGGGTGGCTAACAGACGATCAAAAGCTCCCGGCGCTCCGCCCCGCTGAACGTGACCCAAAGTCGTCACTCGCAATTCAAAACCCAATCGCTCTTTATGCTCTTGAAAGTACGCCGATAAGGCTCGGGCATTGTAGCGAGCACCTTCGGCAACAACCGCAATTGCATGCGCCTTGCCGCGCGCGTAGGCAGCACGGAAGTCCTTTGCCACCTGTTCAGGTTCGATCTCCGCCTCGGGAATGACTACGACTTCAGCGCCGCCTGTGATGCCGGCCATCAAAGCGAGATAGCCGCAGTTGCGTCCCATAACTTCGACAAGAAACGCTCTCCCGTGCGAAGAGGCAGTGACTTTCAATCTGTCAATTGACTCCAGCGCGACGTTGAGGGCGGTGTCGACACCTATTGTGATATCCGACCCATAGAGATCATTGTCGATTGTGGAGGCGATTCCAACTACCGGGAAGCGTGCCTGCGATAAGAGAGAGGCGCCTGTCTGCGAACCATCTCCTCCGATTACGACCAGCGCATCGATCTTCTTCTGGTCCAAATTGCGAAGAGCCTGAGCTCGACCCTGTTCGGTTTTAAATTCAAGGCAGCGACCGGTGCGCAGTATCGTGCCCCCATGTTGGATGATCCCGCCGACATCTCGCGCGCCCAGTGGTACGAAATCCCCAGCGATAAGCCCTGCGTAGCCTCGTCGAATACCAAAAACTTCCCATCCGTTGTCAAGACTCGTACGAACTACAGCTCGAATCGCGGCGTTCATTCCGGCCGTATCGCCGCCGCTAGTTAACACAGAGATCCTTTTCATTTCATCCTCACTTCATCCTGAGAGGAATGCAAACTACGTGACAAGTCGGCAAGCCGAGACCTCGGAACTTGAGAGTCCCCGTGCCGCATCGACTCTGAAGACTCGTGCACAGCCAATGGGTCCGCTTCGTGTGGAGTTAGCAGCGGATCCGGAGCTCTTGGTGGCTCGGGAAGACTTGAGTAGGTCGATGTTTGGCTGGCGGCACTCATTGTTTCTGCTATTCGTCATTGTCGGAGTGCAAGGGTTGTGCCGACCGTTGGAACAATATTCGCTCGCTAACCGAGTCTTCCTCTCGTTTTGGGTGCGAGAAGTTCCCCATTTTCATGCGAGGAAACCCACGTCTTTCCCGCTCACCGGCACGTCCCTAGTGGGTTTTGCGGTCAAACTATGCACCTGATCCAATCTCTGTCCGGGTACAAGTCTTGCAGCTACGTAGTTCATGGAATTTCGAAAGTTTCTAGCAGAACGCTAGCAGACACTATGACCTCAAATCCTGAACCAACAGTCGTTAAAACGGCGAATTTGATCGTAGATCCTCCGTTAGAAGGAAAGCGCACATCACAGGAGCAACTAAACTCCCGGACTCTTGTTAGCTCCACAAGCAAGAAAGATGCTGAGAATTTGAGGCCAGCGTTTATCGCACGCCACATATCAAAGATCTATCAGATGGGCGAAGTTCAGGTGCAGGCATTGCGTTGTGTTGACCTTGAACTCTACGAAGGTGAGCTTGTTGTATTGTTGGGCGCTTCGGGCAGTGGCAAGTCAACCTTGCTAAATATCCTCGGAGGTTTAGACGTTCCGACCAGCGGTGAAGTCTTTTATCGCGATCACAACCTGAGCATTGATGATGATGCAGGGTTAACGCGTTACCGGCGCGAACACGTCGGATTTGTTTTTCAGTTCTACAACCTGATCCCAAGTCTAACGGCACTCGAGAACGTCGAGCTGGTTACAGATATTGCGGAAGAGCCGATGCGGCCAG
The DNA here is from genome assembly GCA_035457105.1 of Pyrinomonadaceae bacterium. GTDB lineage: Bacteria > Acidobacteriota > Blastocatellia > Pyrinomonadales > Pyrinomonadaceae > PSRF01. The sequence continues at coordinate 5,916 of DATIBX010000831.1, read as the reverse complement.
TAGAAGCTCTCCAGCTTGTTGGGCTGGGTGACCGGGTGGACCACTTTCCATCCCAACTGTCAGGTGGTGAGCAGCAACGAGTAGCGATCGCTCGCGCAGTGGCAAAGCGACCGGAAGTGCTGCTGTGCGATGAGCCCACCGGCGCCCTCGATTACGCCACCGGCAAACTAGTGCTCGAAGCGATTGAACGAATTAATCGAGAATTAGGGACCACAACCGCAATCATTACGCACAACGCGGCAATTGCTGACATGGCTGATCGCGTATTGCGGATGCGCAGTGGTGAGATCGTAGAAGTGCATCGCAACGAAAAGAAAGCGGCACCGGAGGATTTAGTCTGGTAAGAGCCAGCGATCTATGTGAAAGATGGCCACGCTTGATCGAAAACTCATTCGCGACGTCATTCACCTGCGAGGGCAGGTCGTGGCAATCACACTTGTAGTTGTTTGCGGAGTTGCTTCCTTTGTCGCAATGCGTAGCACATATAACTCGTTGTTGGCCTCGCAACAGTCCTATTACGACGAGTATCGCTTTGCACAAATATTTGCCCAACTTAAACGGGCGCCCGATTCGATCGCAACTCGTATCAACGAGATTCCGGGCATAGGTAAAGCGGAGTTTCGTGTAGTGGCCGATGTAACACTTGACGTGCCGGGGTTGGAAGAACCTGCCAAGGGAAGAATCGTCTCAATTCCAGATGAACGGCGATCGATGCTGAATGATCTCTATCTCAAAAAAGGCAGGTACGTTGAAGCCGGGCGGAGAGATGAAGTTCTTGTTAGCGGCGCTTTCGCAACTGCGAACAACCTGGAGCCAGGAAGCACGATCTCGGCAGTCATAAACGGCAAATGGCAGAAGCTCCAAATTGTGGGAGTGGCGATTTCACCAGAGTACGTTTACGAGATCAGAAGTGGTGAGATGTTTCCTGATAACCGGCGATCTGGCGTCCTCTGGATGAGTCGTGAAGCCCTTGGTCCAGCTTTCAATATGAAGGGTGCATTCAATGATGTTGCGCTCACGTTGGCTCCCGGCGCAGTGGAGGCCGACATCATCCAGCGTCTTGACGACCTGTTGGCCAACTACGGAGGACTGGGCGCCTACAATCGCGCCGATCAGGTTTCCAATCATTTCCTTTCAAACGAGATTGTCGAACTTCAGATTACCGGTACTTTTATTCCCGGCATTTTCCTCGCGGTTACAGCTTTCCTCATACATCTGGTCCTGTCGCGCATGGTTGCAACGCAACGACAGGAAATTGCGGTACTCAAGGCATTCGGCTACGGAAACTTCTCGATCGGCCTTCATTACTCAAAGCTTGCGTTTGCCGTGGTTCTTGGTGGTATTGCTTTGGGAATCGGCGTCGGCTGGTATTTTGGTCTGCAGATAACCGCGCTCTACATGGAGTTCTTCAGGTTTCCTGTGCTGCGGTATCAACCTGGTCCAACTGTAATCATTAGCGCCGTTCTAATCAGTCTAGTGTCCGCATTGATTGGTGCTCTCGCCTCTGTGAGACGCGCAGTTGGTTTACCGCCGGCCGAAGCGATGCGCCCTGCGCCGCCAGCGAGATTTCGCACCGGCTTCGTTGAGCGTCTCGGTTTTCATCGACTCGTGCCGACGTCCATTCGGATCATTCTTCGTAACTTGGAGAGACGACCTGCGAAAGCAATGGTGTCGATCTTTGGTATAGCCCTGGCAGTAAGCTTGCTTGTTGTCGGATTCTTTCTTTACTTCGACACAATCCAACGAATCATCGAGGTCCAGTTTGACGCGGTCCAGCGTGAGGATGTTTCAGTTGCCTTCCATGAACCACGTGACGCGAGCGTCAAATACGATCTCGCTCACCTTCCGGGAGTCGTTTGCGTTGAATCCTATCGAACCGTTCCGGTTCGACTTCAGTTTGGGCATCGAACTCGTCGCACCGCTTTGCTTGGACTTGAAAGCTCAGCCGACTTGCGCCGCATAGTCACCAAAGGTTTTGAGCCCGTCCAGCTTCCGCCAGAGGGACTGTTGCTTACGACGCAGCTGGCAGAGATTCTCGGAGTGAAGCCCGGTCAAAGCGTTACTGTCGAAGTTCTGGAAGGGGCACGTCCAGTGCTTGAGGTTGCAGTGGCGGGAACAGTCGACGAATTGATCGGGCTCTCCGCGTACATGGATCTGCGCGCCCTAAATCGGTTGCTGCAGGAAGGTCAGACGAGCAGCGGCGCATTTCTGATGGTGGATTCTCCGAAAATTCCAGACCTGTACGCACGGTTGAAGCAGACACCAGTAGTCAGCGCAGTCTCAATTCCTGAAGTGGCTTTGGCTAGCTTCAACGAGACTATTGCCAAGACGATCAACGTCTCGACGGTGATACTGATTGGCTTTGCAGTGCTAATCGCTTTCGGGATGGTCTACAACGGCGCACGTATTGCGCTCTCGGAGCGCGGACACGAGTTGGCTTCGCTACGCGTTCTCGGCTTCACACGTGGCGAGATCGGATTCATGTTGTTGGGGGAACAGGCAATTCTCACTTTGATTGCGGTTCCGACTGGTTTCGCACTTGGATATGGAATCGCTGGCGTGATTACAGTGGTCGTCGACACCGAGCTGATCCGGTTTCCACTCTTGATCAGCGCAAAGACTTACACGTTGGCTTTCCTCGTGGTCGCCGGTGCGGCTTTTATTTCGGGCTACCTGGTGCAGTGGCGGCTCCGACATCAGGATCTCGTCGCCGTTTTGAAGACGCGGGAGTGAGCAGCAATGAAACGAACCTTAAACACAATAGTACTAATTCTCGTTGCCGGAGTCGTTGTCGCTCTCATAATAATGTGGCTCCGCCCCGCACCAACCAAGGTCGAGGTCGCTCAAGCATTTCGCGGTCCAATGAACGTTACCGTTGGCGGAGAAGGAAAGACTCGTGTACGTGACCGCTATGTTGTTGCTGCGCCAGTTGCCGGTCACTTGCGACGCATCACTCTTCGCCGAGGCGATGCTGTCGAACCCGGACAAGTGATCGCCCAGATCGATTCCATGCCGTTGACTCCTCTCGATCCGCGACAAAATGCGGAGGCGATCGCCCGCGTGAATGCCGCTCAAGATACCAAGCGCGAAGTCGATAGGATGATTGAGCGCAGCAAGGCGATTTACGATCAGGCTCGCCGCGATTGTGAACGTTGCGAAACCCTTGTTCGCAGTGGCGACATACCTCGTCAGGAATTGGAAAAGGCGCAGACCGCAGTAGCGACGAGCTTTCGCGAGTATGAAGCCGCCAGGGACAGGGCCGAGAGCGCGGCGCATGAAGTTGAAGTCGCGAGCGCAGCGTTGCTGGAGGCCAACCAAAGCCCGAATCCCGCAAGGGCAGCAATAAAGGTCGAAGCTCCGACGCGGGGAAAGGTGTTGCGCGTTGTCGAGGAAAGCGAACGTGTAATCGCCGCCGGCGCACCATTGGTGGAGCTGAGCAATCCTTCAAAGCTCGAGATAGTGATCGAACTGCTCTCGACCGATGTCGTTAAGGTCATTCCGGGTGCACTCGTATTTATTGAGGAATGGGGTGGTCAGGAGGCATTAGAGGCGCGTGTCAGATTGATCGAACCATCGGCTTTCACGAAAGTCTCTGCTTTGGGAATCGAGGAGCAACGCGTCAATGTCGTCGCTGATTTAACAACACCCTCAACTGCACTAGGCGACGGCTACCGCGTCGAGGGTCGCATAGTTGTGTGGCAGTCTGACAATGTTCTGCAAGTTCCAGTTAGCTCTCTATTTCGTCGAGGGAAAACTTGGAATCTGTTTGTCGTCGAGAATGGCGTAGCACGGTTGCATGAAGTTGAGGTTGGCCAACGGACGCCATTCGAAGCGGAGATCAAAAGCGAGCTCGAAGAAGGCGCAGCAGTAATTGTCCATCCGTCAAACCAGATAAGTGACGGCAAGCGTGTAGAGCTGCAAGACGGATAATGGCTCGCATAGAAACGGCGGGAGCGGATTCTTATCAAGCCGCTCAAGCTCGGCAAACTTGAACTGGGAGTTGAAATGAAAAAACTGACGAAAGCAGTCATCGGTTTATCGGCGGCGGGTGCGGCTTATGTATTGGTTCAAAAGAGTAGAAATGCAATCGCTGTCGAAGCTCCGAGTCGTGTTGAAATTCATGGATTGGTAAGCCCCGGCTTCGAGGCAGTGCGCGAGGCGTTCGCGGAGAACTTTTCTCGACGGCGCGAGGTGGGAGCGGCTTGCTGCGTGTATCACAAAGGCGAAAAGGTCGTAGACCTTTGGGGCGGTGTGCGAAACAAAGTGACCGGCGAGCCATGGGAAGAAGACACTATGGCTTTGGTCTATTCGGCGACCAAGGGTTTGTCGGCGATGACTCTAGCACTTGCCCATTCGCGCGGCTGGCTCGATTACGATGAACTCGTCTGCAAGTACTGGCCGGAGTTCGCTCAAAATGGAAAAGAAAGAACTACTGTACGGCAACTACTGGCTCACCAAGCCGGACTGTTTGCCTTCGACCAGCCAGTTGATAAAAGCGTGGTCGCCGACCTCGACCGTCTGGCTGAGGTAATGGCTCGCCAGAAACCCGCCTGGGAACCGGGAACGCGACAGGCTTATCACGCTGTTACACTCGGCTTCTATGAAGGCGAGTTGCTACGCCGGATTGATACTCAACACCGCAGCATCGGTCAGTTCTTTCAGGACGAAATCGCTTCACCGCTGGGGCTGGACTTCTACATTCGTTTGCCTGAATCAATTCCCGATTCGAGGCTGGCGCCACTGGTTGATCCCAGCTTTTCCGAGATGCTGTTCGGTTTCCCCATTCGACTGACGCCGTCGATTTGGAATCATCGCTCGAATATTCGTCGGGCGCTGATGGGTTCCGAGTTGGCCCATGACAAACTGCACATCTATCCGCGCAGTCTGGAAATTCCTGCGGGCGGCGGTGTTGGCACAGCGCGAGCCATCGCGCACGCCTACAGCGTTTTCGCCACCGGCGGAAAAGAACTGGGGCTGCGTTCGGAGACACTGCAAGAGTTGTCGGCTCCGGCGATTCCCGCGACGCATGGTTTCTACGACGAGTGTATGAAGAGCGAGGTCGAGTTTTCGCTGGGCTTTATGAAAAGCAATCCTAATTTCCCGTTCGGAAATATCGGTTCTTTTGGTGCACCGGGCGCGGGGGGTTCACTGGGCTTCGCGGATCCGCAAGCGCAAATCGGGTATGGATATATCCCCAACCGGAAGAGCGTAGCATTAGCGGGTGATCCGCGAGATGTCGCACTACGAAATGCGTTGTATTCAGCAACGCCTTGCGAGAGATCCCTCAGTTGATGGCAAAAAAGCGCCAGTGATTCCTTACTCAACTTCTCTTTTCTGACTATTGCCCAGGCATGCTGATTGCACGATTGACTCGTGCTACCAGGGTCATCGAATCCAAATCCGCCTTCAGAAGAGGAGGCGGTTGGACGTGGACCCGATCGGGGGCTTCGTGAGTCTTTGGGGACCGGGTACCAGAGGTGCTTTGCACAAAAAGTAAGGCGCGACCAGTACGGTGCCGCGAGCGACGCGGATGCCACCGTCAGCAAAGCGATCAGGAGAATCACAGGAAAATTGAGTGGCATCCGCTTGCTTGGCTCGCGGTAGGGTACCTATGGCTCGAGGTTCACTTAAGTTCGACTTTTTGTGCAAGGCCCGTCCCCGGTCAGAAGGGAGTAAGGAGAAGCTATGAGAATCAAGATATTCTGTATGACCCTGATGATGGGGTTGTTAGTGTTTGGAACATCGGCAGTTGTTGTCGCGCAGCAGGAACTTGTGGTCGACATTCCTTTCAATTTCACTGTTTGTCGAGAACAACTACCGGCAGGCAAGTACAAGGTACGTCCGATTAGTGCCGCAAATCCTCATATCGTACTTGTTCAGAGCAAAGATGCTGGCTTCGTAGACTTGGCTTGTACC
>DATIBX010000830.1:0-8737 GCA_035457105.1 Pyrinomonadaceae bacterium | reverse complement strand
CCCTACAACTATCTTCGAGCGCGGCGCAGTTGTTGTATCTCGCGCTTCAGTTGAGTGATCTGTTGTTGCTGTTCCTTGATCGCATTGAGCATTGCCCAAATGATGGGATCATTATTCACCAGGAGATAGCCCTTGTCGTTCTCAGAAACTGCCTGAGGAATAATTTTCTGCAGTTGCTGAGCGCCAAATCCGATCTGTTCGCCAGTTGCGTTTATTCCGAGCGCATTCCCTGGCTTGTACTCATAACGAATTGGTTGTAGCTGCATAACTGCGCTCAATCCGCTTTGGAACTTGCCCTTAATTGTTTTCAGTCGTTCATCCGAGAAGACCAACCACGAGCCGCCACCCGGCTTGCTGGCGCCACCATTCACCGTCAGCATTTGATCCGGCGACGTAGTGCCGATTCCAACTCCACCTTCCACCAGTAGACCATTCAAAGGAACTGTTACTGAGGAATTGAAGTTGGGACCAATGGTCATGTTCCCGGCCACGTCCAGTTTATGGATCGGTGTGGCGAGACCGATTCCGACCATGCCCGCCGCCGAAATGTCGACCGAACTCGTTGGCGCACCTGGTCTAATGCGAAATGGCAAACGCGAACCGCCGGTAACGTCGCGCACAAAGAAGTTCGCTTCATTGGCGCCAATGTCCCACGTTTGTGCCGTAAACCCACTGGCGTTGTTTTGTTCGAGACGCATAGCCGGTGTGTCTCCGGAATTTATGTGAAGGTCCAGCACGGGCGTTGCTGTTCTGACACCGATCCTTCCAGTGCTACTGACTCTAAGCGCGTTCGCAGGCGCTCCGGCGTCAACTTCGAAGACGACTGTTCCAGTTTCCGAAGTGCCGGCAGCGCCTTGATCTACGAACCCCAGAAAACTTCCGCCGCCACTGGCGGAACTATTGGCTCTAATTTGCCAGTTGTTCGTCGCAAAACCGGCTGAGGTACTTGTATCGTTAAATTGAATGCGAGTGTTGTTTTCCTTTGTCCGGATCGTGTCGAAACCAAAGTCCTCGTTGTTTACGCAGTCAAGTCCAGCACAGATGCTTCCTTGCACGACAAGATCGTCGGGAATTACCTGGTCGAACATGAATCTCAATGGGGCATGATGTCGTTTCGCCGGTGCCGGTTGGTTTTGTAATTCGGCTGGCGGGTTAACTGTCTTTCCGACGCGCTTTGATTCTTCGATTGCGCCAGCAACGATTGGCACGCCATTGACGATCGCGAATGAGCCAGATTGTGTCATTGGCTGAGACGGAACGAGCCCTCGTTTCCGCAGGTCTCTTTGCACTTCAGCTTCATTGCGCTTTGCTCGTGCTGCCGCAAGGGTCTCAGTCACGCCGGCAGAAAAAACTGGCGTCAGTCGGAGTTCGTAGGTGTACTGCCCATCTGGCAGTCGTTCACCTTTAGGGTCATTGAGCCGTAATTCCAAAACGGCGCCTGGCCGATACTCTCTCTGAAAAATCTGTCCGTCGGGCGCAGCAATCGTAAGTGTCCCTCCCGCAGATGGACCAACGACGTCCCAACGTACCTGGGATCCATTGGTAGAAACATTTGCGAGATTAAGCTTTTCCTCTCTCGATTGAGGTTGCGAGAAAGCTGTCGAACATAAGGTCAGCGAAACTAAGAGGTAGAGAAGGCACCTGATCTTGAGTTGATTGGTCATTTTGAGGATCTCCTTGCTGGTCATTCATTGATCAGCTGAGTAAGAGTGGTAAGCCTAATTCTGAGGAATCAAGCTTGATGAGCGAGGATGATTACGAGCGATGCGTATAAACAATTCGATATCAAAGTGTCAAGTATGTTTGGATCGGGTGCTCAGAGGTATGCTGGACCGTCAGCAACGAGAAGGACTTCGAACCAGAGGGCAAAATTGGTTGTGTGAACAATAAAACTGAAGCATACTGCGGTCGCCGGCCAGTCCTTACAGAGTCCTTACGGAGTGACGGTTAGTGGAGGCGCAAAATGAAATTAATTCTGTGTCTGATGCTTGTCCTGGCTTCTTTTTCGCTATTTCAGGATCAGCTGAACCTTTCAGAGAATTGTCCACTTCAGGTATTAAGTTCTAAATGGAGTCGTAGTCGAAAGGTTTCGGCAAAGCACTCTGAAGAGAACTCCGCACCAGCTCGCGCTGTGATTCCCCAGAATAAGAATTTCCAAAGAAATGCGCGGATAAATGATCCGGCGGGCGTGAGAGATCCGAACCTCGATACTCTGGACGGCAGAAGTGCTGCCCTGGAAAAGAGCGTTCAGGACGCGCGGTCCGAACCGGAAAAAACATCCGAGGGGTTCTCGTACAAGCTCAAAGTCCAGAACTCGTCGCAAAAGTCTGTTGAGATTGTCTTCTGGGAATATCAGTTTCTCGATACAAGGAATCCCAACTTAACTTCACGGCGGCAATTTCTTTGTGGCGTGAGCATCGGTCCAAGCAAGAGTAAAGATCTTGAAGGATTTAGTTTTTCAAGTCCTCGAGATGTTATCGATATACAAGACCTCTCCAAGCAGAATACCTTGCAGGAGAAAGCTGTGATTAATAGGGTGGAATACTCGGACGGAACCATCTGGCAACGAAAGGACTGGCAGCGAAATGAGGTGAAAGCTGCATACGAGCGCGTTTTGAATGAACCCTGGTCGGCTGGCGAGTGCAAAGCTCTGTAAATTGTAATATTTCTGTCTGTGGAAACTGATTTCCCAGCCTCCTCAATCAGGCCTGACAATCCCGAAATCTACGTGGGATTTTTGCTGTTTCTAGGTGTTTTTCCGTATTGCAGCTCTGCAATCGCCGCCTTATATTGCTGACGGAGTTTTGAGGTTCGACCCGAACAGATCAAAAGATGCGGACCCCTCATCCGTACACGTCAGGACCTCGCACATCATTTTCAACCCAGTAATAGAGAGGCCTGAATCAAATCCGAGGAATCCAGTAACAAGCTAAATGGCCGCTCACGACGAGTCGTTTTTGAGTTGAAGTTAGGCGGGAGGGAATCGTAAGTAGAAATCGCGTGGCGCCTCCGGGCAGGGGACCTGCGCGACCAAGAAGGACGCCGGCTTTGGGGCGAAAGCAGGCGTCCTTCTTCTCGTTACGCCCTGAACTCGAATCGGGCCACGTCAGATTCGCCCATGATCACGGTGTCACCGGCGTTGAGGGCGGAGTGAGTAACGCGGGCAGATTTTGGATCGTTAATAAATGTTCCGTTCCGAGAATCCTGGTCGACAATTACCACCCTGCCATCCTTCACACCTATCCAAAGATGTTTTTTTGAAATACGAGGATCAGCGATCACGATTTGTGCGGCTGAACTGTCGCGGCCCACAAACTCTCCATCAGCTTTGATTTCAAATTCTCGTCCAGCCAATGGTCCAGAGATGAACTTAATTGAACCGTAATCCACCGAAGCGTCCGCAGTAATCGCAACCGTTCGCGAGAGATCTACGGTCATACCCTGATCTTCCGGTGCTACTCGCGGCGGAGCTGGCCTGGGTGGTGGCGGCGGAGCCGGCGGTGCATGAACCGGAGGAGGTGGAGGGCCCGACTGGTGGATGGGAGGTGCGGGAGCGTGGCTCGCCTGATGAGCGGGTGGAGCAGCGACAAGGGGAGGCGCCTGACTCTTCGACGCTTCCAGGGCTTTCTTACCTCGCCGCTTTCGAGCAATTATGAATCCGATAATGCCCAGTAGTAATAAAAAGCCAATAACAAATACGATGACAACGACAGCGATGATCAGCCACATAGGAAATGCCGCTCTTTCTCGTCCTTCGGCTTTTGCTTGTTGACTACTTTGAACCAGCCGATCGACTTCTGAATGTTGAGGGAAGAGTCTCTTCACTTCTTCAAACTTAGGGATCGCTGAGGAGTAATACTGATCCCAGTAATAATTGAGACCCTCTTTGAAGAGATTATCTGTTGGTCCTTCGACATTTGAAGCACCAGCACTCTTTACGTATTCCAGGACAGTGTTCGAGGGAACTACGAATGAGAACCCTGAGACTTCCTGCCCGTTAACTGTGTCGCCGCGAAATGTTAAGAGACCTACGACTTCATTCGCGTCATTCAAGACTGGCCCACCGGAATTACCATGAGTTGCAGGCGTGCTGGTTTGCAGAATTGGTGCGCCACTGCTTGCTTGCTTCTTCGCAGAAATCTTCCCGTCATTGATTGTTGCTTCAAAAGCTGACTTGCTGTCGAGCAGGCCAGAATTAAAAGTATCGGCAGCGCCTGGGTAGCCAATAACAGTAACGTGATCTTGCAGCTGCACCTTATCCGAGTCTGCTAGTTTCAGTATGGGAGCGTTTTTGACTTCAATCTTAACGATGGCTACGTCTTTGCCCTGGTCATTTCCTTCACCGGTTGGGGCTCCATACTGCTTGATCTCAAAGGGAAAAGAGCTGCCATCAGGAATGATCACGTGGTGCACCATCTTGAAACTCTGAAGCGTGCTGTGCTGATCGATAAAGTTCGCGTTCAGACTGCTGGGATCTTTTCCAATCTGTTGTGCGATCTGGCGGACCAATTGCCAAAAGAGTGCCTGTTTTGCTTTGTCCTCTCCATCATGAGTGGTCGAGACCACGTGTGCGTTGGTGGCGATATAGCCATTAGAGCTGATGAAAAATCCCGACCCGAGGGCTATCACTGATACGTTAAAGGACTGCGCCTGGTAGCCTGGAGGGGAGAAGAGAATCTGTCCCATGGCACCGTCTACGATGCGCACGACCGCAGGCTTACTGAACATTGCCAGGCGCTCGCCATCAGAAACTGCGCGAACAGTGAAACGAGACTGAGTTGGGAGTAGCGTAACTACAAGGATTAAAACGACCGTTACGACAAAGGCCAGTCTGCGCATAATTGTTCCTCGGGGAGTCCTTTTTCTGTGTCAGCGATGTCCGGTCCAGATACTGTAAGCATTCTTTGACGTAGGCGGTTCTATTGACCGGAAAGGTAGGTCCGAATACCCGCCAGCTAACTTGCAGCAGTGTGCTTCTAAAGGAATTCCCTTTGAAAGTCAAATAAAAAGCATTCCTTAGAGCATTGCCCTTGAACTTTGTACTTTGACATTTTGAGTGCGAAGTACAAAGTACAAACCACGCAGTCGAAAACACTCGGCGCTTACAGGTGCTTACAGTAAGGGGACACCCACCTTTTTGTGTATTGCTTTAATTGAACTGTCAGGTTTTAATTACTTGTCTACAACACAATTGGTGGGAGATTTGAGGTATCTTGCATGGCACAAAGGTTGCCGAGATACATCTGCAAAGGGTCTAGTTATTTCAGGGAGGAAATAGGCGTGAAGACAAAGCTTTCTATTCTGACGATACTCATCGTCGCTGCACTAATGGTGGGTTGCGCGAAGTCCAATGACGCGTCGGTGAATGCCAACGCGAATTCAACCGCAACTACCCAACCAGCGCCCGACAATTCAGAAGTGACGACGAGCGTTGATGCAACCGGAACCAAGACGGAAACCAGAGTGTTTCGCAATAATCCTCGAGTATCCAGAGTGGTGGTCACCACCCACAACGGGACACGAACCGTTAAGGCTTACTCACCAAGTGGAGAGGAACGCGAAATCAAAAGCAATGACCAAAACATTCTCGAAGCCACCGGTGACAAAGTTGCCGATGCGGCCGGCTTTGTAGCGGATAAGAGTGGGGATGTAGCCGGCGCCACAAAAGATAAAGCTGAAGATATCGGCGACAAGACAGTTGATAAATCTAAGGAAATTGGCTCCAAGACAGCAGAGGGTGCTAAGACAGTCGGTGAGAAGACAGCCGAAGGCGCTAAGACCGTAGGTAGCAAGACAGCCGAAGGCGCTAAGACCGTAGGCGATAAGACGGTTGAAGGTGCTAAGACCGTCGGCGACAAGACAGCCGAAGGAGCGAAAAAAGCAGGTAAGGCAGTCAAGAAAATCATTCCGTAAAAGTTTGCCAAGGCGTCTTCCTGAGTGGGGCCAATCCTGTTGGGTTGGCCCTTTCTTTATTGTTGCGGTGTTATACTGAGCGTGACGAATTCAGTGAACTTTTGGAGGGGGCATGGCAGAAACCTCGAGATACACCATTATCTGTCCCTGTTGTGAAGCCACGTTGGCGATAGATGCACAAACGGGCGCGATCATCTCTCATGAAGAAAAGGCAAAGCCAATCGCATCATTTGATGAGATGGTTAAAGGCCTCGACAAACAGAAGCAGATGAGAGAGCAAATTTTTGCCCAGGAACTGAGTTCTATGAAGGATCGCGATCGAATCCTTGAAGAGAAGTTCCAGGAAGCGATGAAACGCGCCGACAAAGACAAAGATAAGCCTTATCGTAACCCGCTGGATATTGATTGAACTCAACGCCACGCCATCTTGTTCAAAAAACTCAACGGTTGGAGATGCTGGATGCTTTCAAAGTACGCACTGCGTAGTTGTGTAATAGTGCTTTTACTGGGTTCGGCTTACGCGATCCTTGCGCAGGATCGAATGCCGCAGCTCAAATTTAGCGATCGTAAACTAGCTAATGGTCTACGGATCCTCAGCGTGGTGGATTCTTCGAGCCCCACCGTCGCCATCCAGATGTGGTACCACGTCGGCTCGAAAGATGATCCCCCTAACCGGAGCGGCTTTGCGCACTTGTTTGAACACATCATGTTCAAAAGCACAAAGAACATGAAGTCGGAAATGATGGACCGCCTGACAGAAGATGTCGGTGGATTCAATAATGCTTCGACCGGCGACGATGTGACGATCTATTACGAGGTAGTACCTTCGAACTATCTTGAAACACTCATTTGGGCAGAAGCTGACCGACTGTCAGGTTTGAATGTCGATGAGGCTAACTTCAAATCCGAACGCGATGTAGTGAAGGAAGAGTTTCGTCAGAGTGTTCTCGCGCCACCTTACGGAAAGTTTGAGTATTACCTGCAGCAGAAGTCTTTTGCGGCCCACCCTTACAAACGACCTACTATCGGGAGTATCGAAGATCTCGATGCAGCGTCGCTTAAAGATGTTCAAGACTTTCATTCCACGTACTACCGGCCAGATAACGCAACGTTGGTGGTGGTTGGCGATTTTGATCAGAGGCAACTCGACGCATGGGTGGACAAATATTTTGGACCAATTGCCAAACCAACAACGCCTTTGCCTCGGGTAAACGTCCAAGAGCCTGGAAGGAAAGCGGAACAGAGATTTACTGAACGTGGCTCGAACGATCTTCCGGCAGTGGGAATTAGCTATTTAGCCCCAAAACAGGCTGATACCGACCAGGATGCTTTGCGAATTGCCGACGTAATTCTTTCGGGAGGTGAGTCGTCGCGGCTATATCACTCGTTGGTCTACGACCAACAGTTGGCCGCAGAAGTGAACTCCAGCGATGAAACACGCGAAGATGTGAGCCTATTTGTGGTCACGGCAGTTTTATCCGAAGGTAAGAAACCTGAAGATGTAGAACGTTCGTTGCTCGCCGAAATAAAGAAGCTTCAGGATGCGCCCGTCTCGCAGTCAGAGCTAGAAAAGGCCAAGAACCAGATAATCACCGAGCAGGTGCGCGAACGCGAGACTAGTAACGGGAAAGCGTTAGCGCTTGGCGAAGCAGCGGTTCTCTTAGGCGACCCCAGTCGCGTAAATACAGACCTGGCGAGGTTGCAGGCTGTCACGACCGCCGACATTCAACGAGTCATGAAGAAATATTTTAGCGACACCAGTAAGCTCGTTCTTTATTATTTGCCGGAAGCAAAGTCCGGGAAGCTCGATCAGTCGAAGATTAACAGCAAGGAGGACAAATAACATGAGGCTAAGAATTCATGCCTTCCTCCTCGTCCTCTTGTTTGTCGTAGCAGCTGGCGCCGTTAAAGCTCAGACTCCGCAAGCAACGCCACCACCTCCTGCAGCTCCACGAACGATCTCTTTTCCTAAACCTTCCGAATTAACCCTGCCAAACGGACTGCGCGTGATCGTTGTCGAACGGCATGAGAGTCCGCTGATTGCCGCACAGTTAGTGATCAAAAACGGCGGTGAAGTTGATCCCCCAGACTTGGCCGGTCTGGCTGACATGACCGCAAATCTGATCACCAAGGGCACACAAAGTCGCAGCGCAACCCAAATTGCAGAAGAGATCGAAAGTCTTGGAGGTGCGCTGGAATCGGGAGCTCGTTGGGACTCTTCCTACGCGACGGTCGGTGTGATGTCCAGTAAAATTGGCAAGGCGTTGGAGCTATTAGCAGACGTTGTTCGACGCCCCACGTTTAAGCCCGATGAAGTTGAGCGTCTGCGGCAACAGAATATTGATAACCTGACGCTCGCCTTAAGTGAGCCCGGTTCAATTGCGCGCTTTGTGGCTGCGCGAGTTGTCTTCGGAGACAGTCCTTACGGGCATCCAATCGGTGGAACACCGGAGTCCTTGACGAAGATTACGCCAGCTGACATTGCGCGCCTTCATTCAAGGTATTACCGGCCAGATAATGCAATTCTGGTAATTGGTGGTGACATTTCCGCCAAGCAAGGCCAGGAACTCGCTTCGCGTTATTTTGGTGATTGGCAAAAACCCAGCGATCTTCTTCCCGAGTCGATTGCAACTAAGCAGAATAATGCGGGTTCAAATGGTCGAGTTGTCGTCATTGATAAGCCGGATGCCGGACAGGCGGCAGTCTATCTTGCTCGGACGGGCATCGATCGTAAAGATCAGGATTACTTTCGCGGGATAGTGGCTAACTCGGTCCTGAATGGATATTCGGGACGATTGAATCAGGAGATCCGAATAAAAAGGGG
>DATIBX010000829.1:0-2167 GCA_035457105.1 Pyrinomonadaceae bacterium | reverse complement strand
CTTCATCGCCGGTTCGAGTGGCCTCCAACAGGGCATGGTCGGACGTTCTGTCCTCAACCTCTTCCTGTTGAAGCGCGGGTGCGAAACCCAGCTCATCGATGGTGGTTAGGGTATTCATCGGGAGGCAGGCAAACAGTTTGCTTGCTACTCAGTTTCCTGATTGTTACAAACGCGGGCTCAACAAATGGACTCTTCGCCGGGCCCGATTATACCCACACCAGCGAGCGCCCGCAGGTATACACGCCACTGGCATGGTTGGGTTCCAAACTGTAGGTTGGGATTTCGAGCGTTTCTTAAAAAAGGAGGCGGCGAATCGGTCATACGCTCACCTAGACTGGAGTGGGCTAAATTTAGGCTTCCGGGGTCTGAAAAATCGCGTCGTCCAGTTTGATTCCGTAAGTTATCGTCAGCACCCTGGTTTCCTGAGTTTGTCGGCCATCTTCGAAAAGCACGGTCCGGTAAGGTACCCACGTTTGCTGTACGGGTCGGTAATCGAGGAACTTCTGCATGTATTTAACGGGATTTCCGCCCGCAACCTGGTCCTCATATTCGAGCCAGAGTATGCGGAGTGTCTTGGCGCTGATGTAGTAGCGAGTCTTGCGTTTTTCCTTATCGACTAACTCGACGATAAAGAGATCGAGGCCTTTTTGCTGCTCCTTACCGATGAGAGTCACAGTCGCGCCACACTCTTTATATCTGAGCAGGGTGTCTATGCTGTGATGGTGTTGATCCAGGAAGTTATCGACTGCGTCTTGTCGGGGTATGAAGGCGGCGCCGTTAACAATTCCAAAAAGCTTCCCCTTGCCGTAAACCAGCGAATACTCCATTGTCGGCAGCTTCTGATCTAATCGGATTTGGTCCTTATCGAGATTCTCGCCGCGAATGAACCGTCGCTCGTAATTGGTCTCTTCGGCCGTTCCCTGGGCGTTAAAACGAGTAATTTTGCCCCGTTCTACGCCGTTCTTTCTGATGTGGTCGAGCGCCGCACGACTACCGTAAACCAGGATTACTGATTCTACGACCTGTTCGACGGTATATTTTGGGTCATCAGCGACGGAGTTGGCGCTTGTGACACTGCCAGAGGAAAAAACAAGAAATGCTGCACAGACAATCAGGCAGAAGGAAATTGAACGAAACAAATCTAAGAGTTCTCCTTCAATTCAGTTGGCTTCATTAGTGAAAAGCCAGAGCCGGGGAAAGCGATCTGAGAAGGCGAATTGTAGCATATACCAAGAAAAATGCAGCCTTAGCCTAAGTTTTCACGCCCGGGTAGGCAGCCCTTTTACTCGCGCAGTAGCCCTGGACCTAACATTGATGCGTTTCCCGAGCCCACCGGATGTCCGGCCGACCGCGGCATGCCCCTTTCATTCGGAATATTTTCACTCTAGCGGGTTGCTCGTCACGCCGAGTTAAGAGCACTCGGTTTGACAAGCCGGACAGCCGCTAGTATTTTCCTCTGTTTTCGTCAGGGTCGACTTGGAGAACTATGTTGAGCCTGGCTTGTTTTTTAGTTCCCATTTGCAGGAAAGGAAGTTTTGGAGTTTATGAAGCGTGTAGGAGTTTTGGTTGGCAGGGAGAAGACTTTTCCCGAGGCAATCATCGAAAAAATCAACGCGCAGGGCCGGGGCGATGTTGTTGCTGAGTACTTAAAGCTTGATGGTATTCGCTTCGATGCGCCGCCTGCGTATGACCTCGTCATCGATCGTATTTCGCACGAGGTTCCTTTCTATCGAGCTACCCTCAAGAGAATGGCGTTGGAGGGGACCATCATCATCAATAACCCATTTTGGTGGTCAGCCGATGATAAGTTCTTCAATTATTCGCTGGGCAAAAAGCTTGGAGTTGCAGTTCCGAAGACCGTATTGCTTCCCCAGAAAGACTATATTGACGGAATTGTCAGCGAGAGTCTTCGCAATCTTGCGTTTCCACTCGACTGGCAAGCAATCATTGATTACGTTGGTTTACCTGCTTTCCTAAAGCCGTTTGATGGCGGTGGTTGGAAGAATGTCTCAAAAGTGAATTCACTTGAAGAATTGTGGGCAGAGTATGACCAGACGGGAACACTCTGCATGACACTGCAGGAGTCGATTGAGTTTGATCAGTTCGTTCGTTGTTATTGTGTAGGCCAGGAAGAAGTGATGATCATGGCTTACGATCCCCGGAAGCC
>DATIBX010000828.1:0-3328 GCA_035457105.1 Pyrinomonadaceae bacterium | reverse complement strand
GAAGTCGATCGGCCATTGCCGGCTGGCATGGCGAATTCGGATGGTAAACGAATTCAATAGCCTTCTGAGTCACTGTCAAAGTGCTCATACTAACGGTTCGCGCATCCGGGCGGTGCATACAAACAGATGCTGGCCCACGCTCCGGTAAATGGCTGCGGTGGAATTCAAACAAGAGTTCATCGTCAACACTACTTCGCGCTAATACCATCTCTTGAAACTGCCTTTTGCGTTTCAGCACAACATTCCCTTCTTGCAATGAGGAGGACGTGATGGGCATAAAATTTTCTGCGTGGCTTTTGGTAATTGTTTCACTGCCAGTCCATTCAATTACCATCGCCGGCTGACCTGTGACCAATGCAACAAGCGTAAACGGGCGAAAGCGAGAACATTTCGCATCATCTACGCGCTCGGTGACTGTCTTAAGTGCTGAGCAATCAGTCAATTCATGTAACAGCAAGCCACGACTCGTATACTCACGAATGATTCCGCCGGGGGAATCATCGAACCGATTCAGGAGACAGAGCGTTAGTCCAAATTGATTGACTGCGATCCACGAACCTCCGTGGTCGCCATCAAGCGGAGCAATAAATTCAACTCCATTTCGCTGCTCGATGCGTGGTGCTGATGCCGGCTTTCGGGTACGCAACTCATCGCGATTAAACAAGAGCAGATATCCGTCTTCCCGGTGAATCCAGCTTAATGTGCACACGCTGCTTCCTCTTGCCAATGGCGAAGCGTGGAGGGTGCGACACCAAATTCCTCGCCAGGGTCGATCCCTTCGAATCGGAGCAGAATCGCCATCAGTGAAAAATGATGAATTGTATGACTGCGCAAAAACTCGAGCTCTCGGACTACCGACGAACCACACCAGGACTCACGATTTGAGCCATCTTCGGTAGTAATCAGAATCGGAGCTATGCGAAAGATCGAAAGCCTTTCGCGGAGTGCCGCTATTAGCTGGTGAATCTCCTGAATGGCATAGCGGCGATCAGTTTCGATGAGCGAGTCGCGTTGGCGGCAGTTGTAATCAATTCGTCCCGAGTCGAGTCCGCTCAAGAAACTCCTGTAAAAGTCGAGACAATGTCGCAGGTGCGTGCCGACACTGGAGCGAGGTGAGAGCACACTCGTTTTGGTGTATACCTCGTCATCAAGCCGTTCAAGCAGACGCATGCCGTCTTCAAGCAAGCTTATGCAGCTAGTGATCAAACGACCCTCCTGATGCATAGCGATTCTCTTCTAAGTCTCCACTCCAAGAGGGTTGAGTTGCCTGCTAACAGCTGACCATAGTTCTGCCGCGAGGAGCCGCCTATCTTCGCTAATGATCGGTTGTGCTCCAAACGTCAGGTGAGCTTGAAACTCAGACAATTGCAACAGCCTGAAAAGGTGATCAGGAAAAGTCATGTTGCCCCACCAGCAAACTGACTCCCGCGCGGGTCGCTCGTGCGGCGCCACCTGGTAAGCGATGCTCGCATAGTGAACAGGCATTCGCTGCCGTGCCGCGAAGTCAAGCATCGATGATTTGAACGGTAAGGGTTTCCCTCCCCCGGTACTCGTTCCTTCTGCAAAAACAACCAGTCCCAAGCCATAGTCGAGCGTTGCCTTTGCAGCGCTCATTGCCCTCAGGAGATCTCTTTTCCTTTTTCTGTCGATGAAAATTGTGTTCATGCTGGCGGAAATCAACCCCAGGATGGGCCATCTGGCTAACTCGCTTTTAGCGACGAAAGCGCAATTCAGTTGAGACCCAAGCACAACAATATCGACGTAGCTCAGATGGTTTGCGATAAGCAGGAAGGGACCAACGGGCGGGGTATTCCTGACGTGAATAGTTAAGCCCATGATCCAGGCTAATGCACGTGCCCATTCGCTGAAGTTTTGATTTCGCCATCCAAGCCTTCGCCGTGGTGACATAAGGAGGAACGGAACACCAACCAACCACCGCACATAATAAAAACCGGTGACACAGCACAGAGCGATCAACCTTATTGTTGCGCGCAACAGCTTCATCAATCGACGTCAAGGCGCAAAGTACATTCTCCAGGTCACGAAATCCATCGTGTTGATATCAAATAAAACCAGAAAGTCGATGGTCTTAAACACGCGGTCGATTGCCGGCGGACTACACACCTTCGCCCCAATCGATAGATACATTCTGAATAATTTCGGAATCTCCACTTCGCTCGAGCGGCTCGTTACGGAAGGGCATTCATATCCACTCCTCGTCGGGACAAAGAATGTTGGGTGCATGCGACCACCGTTGATAAGCTGATCGTGCAGTTGGTTGCCATCTTTGGGGTCCTGGCTGGTAAGTGAGCAGCAACCAAATAGAAAGCGCTTTCGTCTCGCTTGTACGTATTGGGCCAGTCCCTTCCAGAGCAGAAAAAGAACCTGCCTGTTTCGATGGCTTTGAGCGATGCAGGCCCGGCCAAGCTCCAGCGCCTGGTTAAGCACTTCTTGTGGTAGGTAGTTCAGATCGAACTCGCTGGCAGAATAAAAGCCCCCGACGTGTTTAGCCATCTCGATCGTCATTAGACGATAAGTACCAACCACGTTTCCGTTGGTCTGATCGGTGACGATGAGATGATCGCAGCTCCCGTCAAATTCGTCGTGGTCGCGTCCGGTTCGAAACGACGAATCGAGTCCTTCGCCTAGCTCGAGATTGAATACCTCAAAGCGCAGTTTCAGTGCTGCATCGATCTCCTCAATTGTTTCTGCCAAACGTACGACGTACCTTCCGCTCGCAATCTCGAGTGGCGTTTCTTCAGAGACGCGACGCGAAGCTTTAATTGAACGAATAACAGTTGAGACCGTTTCCATCCAGACTACTTACCTTAAGGCGTCAAGGGCTGTTCGGATCTCGGCATTTACCGGGCGCTCCCGATAATCGGACTCGACCTTTACCCAGGAAACGCGCCCACTCTTGTCGATCACATATACAGCCGGATGTGGAATGCCATAGACGTCTTGTCCTTTGTATGAAGGATCAAGCAGACCATACATATCAATGACTTTATGCCCGGGATCTGACAGTAATGAAAAATCGATTGGTCCTTGACCATCAGCCGCGATCTTCTCCGTCAATTTTTTGCTCACCTCAGGAGGATCGATGCTGATCGCATAGAGTTGCACGTTTTCGCCTTTCCTTAACAACGTGCGTAAGGCGGCCAACTGCCGCGCGCAATAGGGTCACCAATAACCGCGATAGAAAACCAGCACCACCGGACTCTTCTCACGAGCTTCGGAAAGCGTAATTTTCTTCCCTTGATGACTCTCAAGAGTAAAGTCGGGCGCCATTTCACCCACGGCGACAGGTGCTGTTCGATTCTGCGCA
>DATIBX010000827.1:0-6980 GCA_035457105.1 Pyrinomonadaceae bacterium | reverse complement strand
CTAATATCCTTTTTTGTCACGAAGCAACGGATAGAATTGAATGTACGTCATGTCGGTCTTCGCCACGTTGGCGATATGACATCCCGCACATTCGGCGATGGGCCTTTCCTCAGAAGTCTCGTTATACGGCATCGGATGATGGCCGAATGTGTAGAAACCCCAGCCGTTGCTCTTCGCATACTTCTTACTGTCTTTTATTGAGACGTCGATACCGTTGTACTCGCCGTTGAAGTATCCACGTCCGGAAGGTTCGTTGCGAGAGCCGTCCGGAAAAGTCGGTTTGAGGACTCGAGTCAGTTCTTTTACTATGACTGTTCCTTCTGGAAAATCGCCTGTCTTAAAATACTCATCGACGTTTTTCTGCTCGATGTATACATGATGATATTCGGGGAAGTTGGACCTGGTGCAGTTTTTTCCTGCCTCGTCGCAGTTGTACTTCCCATCATTGAGGCCCTCGGGAGTTAGGGGAGCGCCCACAAAAACCCACTTGCGAAAGCCGGTTGGTACCTTCATCCTGCCCTGAGAATCAAATACTGCACTTGTCTGCGGGGTTTGAGGTCCAACTGGTCTAATGTTAAGACTCGACTGCGGTGTCTGAGCTTCAACAGGTCTCGTTTTAATTAGCGTAGAGCCGGCATAGACCATGCAAAGAGCAACGAGGCCGAATCCCAACAGATGCCTTTTCGTCACATACTTCTTCATCACCAGAATCCCCCTTTGATTCGTTTTTCGAAATCATTTTGCATCAAATCGCCGCTGTCACTTTGACGACGCGAGAACCGGATAGCCTTGAACGTAGACCCAATCTGTCGCCTTTGCAGGGATATGACAGCCGAGGCAGTCCTTCTTGTAGTCAGTTGCAACCTGCTTGTCGGGTGCATCCGACTTGTAGAGAGCCCAACCCCACCCATCGCCCCACAATGGGTTGCCGGGATAGCGACCTTTTTCGTCTTTGACCATGATGAACCACACCTTCGTTGCTGTGGCCCAATGCGCATCACCGGTAGTCATTTGAGCGTGATTCGTTCCAAATACTTCCTTTACCAACATCGTGCCATCGGCAAACTTTCCATTCTTGCGGTAGTACTCAGCCGCACCAGGTGAGGCGTGGGTAGCGTGCATTTCGTTCCCTTTCGGATCGAGCACGAAAAAGGTTCCTAGTGTTGGGTAACGGTCTCGGAAGTCCGCCGGCTTGCCAATAATCCCGTTCTTGTCGACTAGTTCAAAGCCGTTGAAAGTGTCAGTCTTTTGGGAGTTGACTGAATGGTAAGAAGCCAGCACGACGAGCGCGAGGATGACAATTGAAATGCGTCCGATCATTACTTTTCCTCCTGTTGCCGGCCTGCCAGCCAGCCATCAAACATTCGTGAGTAGTTGCGAGTCCTGTAAATGGACCATCGTCATCAACTACGGAGATCAAACTCCTCGGTGTTCTAAGTTTGAAATTTGATCTGAATGGTAATCCCGGATAGAGAACGATTCTATTGGGCGTTAGTGGATGTGGCGTCCTAATAAAGGAGAATGCGCGTAATACTTTCGTTTACGACGCCTTTTCTGAGGGGCTTTTGAGCTTCTGGATCATCGTTACCAGTTCGGCGAGGGACTGTGCGCACATTTTCTCCATTGCCCGGCTGCGATGAACCTTCACAGTGTTTTCTGCAATTTCGAGTTGAGCAGCAATCTGTTTATTGAGCATGCCAGACACAACCATGGAGATCACCTCCCGCTCGCGAGGAGTGAGTGACTCAAAGCGCTGTTGTAACTCGGTTAATTCTTTATCTTTTTCGCGCCATACACGATCACGTGCCAGTGCAATTCGAATGGCATCCAGCAAATCCTCATCGCGAAATGGCTTAGTCAGAAATTCAACTGCGCCAGCTTTCATTGCGCGAACACTCATTGGAATGTCGCCATGGCCAGTAACAAAGACTACAGGAATACGAATGTTTCTCGCAGCAAGCTCACGCTGGAACTCAAGTCCACTCAAGCCAGGTAGTCTGACGTCCAGTACAAGACAGCTGGGCTCATCTAGCACCGGTTGTTCAGCCAGGAATGTGTCAGCCGACTCAAAGCTTTCAACTCGTAGGCCGACAGTGCTGATGAGAAACTTAATCGAGGTACGTACTGCTGGATCATCGTCAACAACAAAAACTACAGAACCGCTAGTCATGATCTACTCCTCGTGCAGCTATTGGCAGTTTGAAGTGAAACACGGCGCCGTGAGGAGCATTGGGCGTGGCCCAGAGTCGTCCGCCATGATCTTCAACAAGTGAGCGACTGATGGACAATCCCATCCCCATCCCGTGCGCTTTTGTTGTAAAGAACGGAGTGAAAATGCGATCGACTTCTAAACCGAGGCCAGATCCAGAATCGCTTACGGCCACTAGTACGTTACCGGATTCGTCGAACTGGGATTGCACCCGCAGCAACCTAAGTTCAGTGGTCACCGTACTCATGGCTTCGACGCCATTCACGATAAGATTCAGCAGAACTTGCTGTAACTGAACACGATCACCCACCACCTGTGGGAGCGGCTTCGTCAATTGGCACTCGACCTGAACGCGATTCTTATAAAGCTCATGGCCACTGAGGGCGAGGACCTCCTCTATTAACTCGTTTATATCCAACTCTTCCTTTTCGGCAGGCGCTTTCCTTATGAATGCTCGGATTCGAGCAATAACGGCACTTGCGCGAACCGCATTCGTAACGATTTCTTCCAGAGCCTGATGCAGGATCTCAGGTGCCAGCTTGCCATTGGCGAGGAGTCTTAAGCATGCGTTGCTGTTATTGGTTACGACCGTCAGAGGTTGATTAACTTCGTGGGCTATCGACGCACCCAGTTCTCCCAAGGTTGTCAACCTGGAGACGCGTGCAAGCTCTGCTCGAGTTATCTGCAACGCATGTTCCGCCTCTTTGCGAGCTGTAATGTCTTCGACGATGCCAAACCAAAATGGCGCAACTCCATCTGTACCAGGGACAAGAGAAACGTTGGCTCGGGCCCAAACCAAGGTGCCATCTTTGCGACGATAGCGTTTATCGATTTCAAAATGTTGCCGCTTGCCTTCAATGAGTTCATTTACCAATTCCAAATTGGTTTGACGGTCATCCTCGTAGGTAATATCTAGAAAGGTCAGCCCCTGTAACTCCGACTCCGTATAACCCAACATGTTCTGAAAGACGCTGTTTGCGGCGAGGAAGTGACCTGAGAAGGCCGCCAGGGTTATGCCAATCGCTGAGTTCTCGAACGCGGTTCGCCATCGTTGCTCGTCTTGCTGACGAGTCCGTTTCTCTCTCGCTTTCATGCCTCTGTCATAAGTAGCAGAATGGCTCTTCACAAAATTAAATGGAAGCAATCGTAACCAAACCAAGGGCGGTTGTTCCTCGCGAAGTAATCCTCCAAATACTTTGCATATGATTGGCTGATAATTCGATCGGCGAATACGCAGGCGGAGACGCACTCTCCCCGAGGTTCGAGTGCATTGGCTCAAGTAGCGGGTAAGCTTTTGGGTGTCATCGTCAATCAAGGCGATGAGTGGCATTCCAACTAAATCCGATGATTGCCTTCGAAATAACTTTGACGCCCCTGGATTAGCTGCAACTATGCTGCCATCAGGCTCTACCAGAAGTAGCGGCTCTGGTAATTTATGGATGATCCGAGAAAAATCCGGGTGCGTCATCTTCGCACACGCATACCTTCCTACGTTCCAAACCTCTCAAACAGCATCAAGGATTCCCTCTCCTTTGCCGCTTCCTGTGGGCTTGGTTAGGTTGCACGACGATCCAGCAACACCGGTTGGTTGGCAATTTTACTTGTTCTGTTCTGCGGGTGACTCTCCAACGACATTACTGGGCATCATGCATCGTGGAGAGCGTCCGACACCGGGTCGCCACCTTCGTAGCATTCTCGACAATTTCACCTAGGACATTGAACTCGTTTTTGTGTGAATGGTTTCCAAATGTGGCAAATTTTAGTCACGGGGTAAACTTAGGTTTATTGCCATGGCTTGATTCGAGAGCGTATAGTGCCCGAAATTGGGTGAGGCGCAAGTGAAGTGCATTGGTTTCTCGTTGAAGAGACTCAACGCTCAAAAAAGCTACGCACAAAACGATACGTCAACCCGGTAAGGAGAAGAGCGGATGAGTATCATCTCACGAGGCTTTTCTGGTCGACGAAGCGCTGAAGGTGTAAAGGTACCTCCTGGCCAATACCTCACTACTGACTTCCCCGTCTTGTCAGCAGGACCGACACCACACGTATCGCTCGACCAGTGGGAATTTACAATCGATGATGGCACTAATGTTTTGCGGCGATGGAATTGGAAGTCATTTCTGGAATTGTCCACCGAGACCTTCACTGTTGATCTGCACTGCGTTACACGATGGTCGAAACTTGGCACGGCTTGGGAGGGCGTTTCGCTGAACACGATGCTGGCCGGTTTAAAAACCGATGCTAAGTATGTTCTCGCGCATTCGTACGGTGACTACACGAGCAATCTGCCTCTGAGCGATCTCTTGAACAATCAAGCGTGGATCGCGTTCCGGTTTGACGGCACAGATCTTGCTCCTGAACATGGTGGCCCTGCTCGGCTACTGGTTCCACATCTCTATTTATGGAAGAGCGCTAAATGGATACGTGGCATTACGCTGATGCACGAGGATCATCCTGGTTTTTGGGAAAGCCTCGGCTACCATAACTATGGTGACCCATGGCGGGAGCAGCGTTATTGGGGCGACTAAATGTGGCGTGTTGGAACTGTCGTTGCTCTCCGCGACGAAACGCCGACGGCACGGTCGATCACACTTGAAGTTCGAGGTTGGCCGGGTCACGTGGCAGGTCAACATGTTGATGTGCGTTTGACAGCGTCGGATGGATACTCTGCGGTGAGGTCATACTCGATCGCCTCAGCGCCCAACGCTGAAAAGCGTGTCGAACTAACGGTCGAAAGGCTACCTGATGGCGAAGTCTCGCCCTATCTCACACAAGAAGTCGCTGTCGGTGATCGTCTGGAATTGCGAGGCCCGATCGGGGGATGGTTCGTGTGGCACCCCGAACAAACTGAGCTGATCCAATTAATTGCAGGAGGTTCCGGCCTTGTTCCCCTTATGGCTATGATTCGCTCGCGTGCGGCGGCACGCAGCACGGCGCAATTTCGATTGTTGTATTCAGTGCGCGAACCGGAAGCGGTTTTCTACCGCAATGAACTACAGGCAATATCAGATCAAGATCATTCTGTGGGTCTTACTTACGCGTACACACGAGCCACTCCGAAGGACTGGCCGCGACCGCCCGGCCGGATAGATGCCGCTTTGATCGCGAATACTAGCTGGCCCGCAAAACTTTCGCCAACTTGTTACGTTTGCGGCCCGACATCTTTCGTTGAAAGTGTTGCCGGCCTGCTTATCGCGTCAGGCAACAGCCCCGACAAGATCAGAACTGAGCGTTTTGGCCCCACAGGAGGAAAGCAATGAGTTCACATACTTACGACTATCTTGACGGTAACGCCGCTGCTGGTGAATTGAGCAAAATATTCGTCATGGATGTTACTGCCGCAGAGGGACAGTGTGCGCACTGCGGCGCAACAAAGCACTTTGCTGAGGCGCATGTATACATGAAAGGTCCCGGCATCGTAGCGCGGTGCGCAGTTTGCGAACAGGTACTTCTTCGGCTTGTAGAGGTTCGACAGCGTATGTTACTTGACGTGCGAGGCATGACCTACATGAGCCTCGAGAGTTCATAACTTCCATGACTCCAGTTAATGACTCGGATTTTCAGAAAGTGAATCGCGCCGAACACTTTTCATTCGATGTCGCGTGTTGTACGCGCAAGAAATTCTTATACGCTTATCGCCAAATTATTGAAGATATTGGTGGCTAGGGACGGAATCGAACCGCCGACGCCGCCTTTTCAGGGCCGCTTACCGATTCACCGATGTGGTTTGAAATTTAGGTGGTGCCACTAAGAATGAAGGATTATGCCGTGGGTAATCCAGTAGCTAATCTAGCATGGCTTAGGATGGTTTGAGCTATGTTTGGCTCGTCGATGTGCGCCTATTGTGCGCGTCGGACCCGCTCCTGTTATGAAGGCCCTCGTCGCAGCGTAACGATCACCCGTACATTGAAGAGCAAGTGGACGCGCGGAGGGTACCGCATAATAACAGCGCTTTACTGAAAGTTTTCCACCAACTTCAGATCACAAACGAACGGATCGATCAGAGTCATCAAAGCATATCGACCGTCGGGTGAAATGCTGAGACGACCATCCGGGTTTAATTGGACATCGGCAACTTTTTCAGTAAGTCCCGTAGTGAAGCTGAAGAACTTCAAAGAGTTTCGTCGTGAACCCGCATATACGCGACTGCCAATCTCAATAAAGTAGATACCGTTCGCCACGACCGCGAATTCAAAAATCACAACGGGACCGAGCACTCTCGTCTCATCACCACCAAACGCGGGAACCTTCCATACTTCAGTTTCGCCCGGCGCTTTCGCATAGTAAATTACCTTCCCATCCACAGACTCAACCGGTATGAGTCCCCCGTTATGCGTCACCTGCGCTGCTTCGCCTCCTTCGGCCGGCATGCGCCAAATCTCGAATCTACCAGTGCGCTTTGATGAAAAGTAGATCCACTTGCCATCATGGGACACGCCAGGTGTAATGTCGTCACTCGGATCAGTCGTTAGTCGGCGCGGCACCCGACTTTCCAGGTCCGTAACATAAATATCTGATTGACCTTCCTTGTGCAGGTCGAAGACTATTCGCCGACCATCTGGGAACCATTGAGGGCTTCCTGCGAAGGATTCCAATGTTGTCAGTTGGATCGGACTTGAACCATCGCTGCTACACACCCAGATCTCGGAGTGTCCTGAACGGTCCGAAGCAAAAGCGATTCTTGAACCGTCCGCTGAGTATTGAGGATTGGCATCCGTGTGAGTCGAACTGATCAGCTTCAATTCTGCGCTACCCTTTCCTGGGCCAGTTA
>DATIBX010000826.1:0-2307 GCA_035457105.1 Pyrinomonadaceae bacterium | reverse complement strand
CGAGGACGCGCAATCTCTAAAGAACGTCGCCGACACGCTCGCGGGTGGGATTCCCGGCGCGCGCAAAGTCGTTATCCCGGGCGTGAGCCACCACCCGCCCGTGGAAAAGCCGAATGAATTTAACAACGCAATATTGAACTTCTTAAAGGGAAAATAAAATACCCCCGCAAGACCGTGAAAACACCAGTTCCCCACTCATCCGGCCGTGCGAGTAGAGGAGTTGGCGACCATCACGTGAAATCTGCGGATCTTCGAGGAACAGGCCAGACTCCGAAAAGTTTGTCACCTTCTCTGGCTTGAAATCTTTTGGCTCTGTAGATAGCACACGATATGTCCCGTTTAGATAGCAAATGAAATCTGCGCTTTCGGCGTTGTAAGGGAAGTGCCTTTTGTGATGAACAATGAGGCACTACTCACTCACCAACAGAGCGGAAAGATGGGAGACCGTATCGAAGGAAGTTTATAGACCAGCTTGATCGAGGATTAAGGACTTTTCTACACCATGCTTTGCTCACGGAACGAAATGAAAGATTCAGCGCCATTTCAAATGACTGAGCACTACCCAAAGCAGGTGCAGCAACACATCGGTAGAACCATCAACACGGCTTGGAAATGTGGAAGTCATTTGAACGCGCAACGCCCATCGGTGGTCTTAATCCAGGCCAATCCGTTTTAGAAGATCAGCAAATCGAGGATCGGATCGAAGTGGATCTACTGTTGGTGATACCTTAAAAAAGGCAATACCATTGGAGCGCTCCTGATGCGCTTTCTCGAGCCATGCAAACGTCTGGTCTTTGTTTCCGAGACCTGTATAGACATACACAAAAGCCATTGGCGACACATACCGCTGTTTCTCCAACTGCAATAACTCATTTACGATCTGATTAGCTTCACCTTTTCGTCCGGCAGCCCCGTACGCCATTCCGAGCACGCCAAGCGCCGCGGGGGCGCGGTTGGATATAGCCACCGCCTTTTCAGATGTGGCGATCCCCTGATCAATCTGCCGGTTAGCGAGATACGTAAGTGCGAGAAACCAATGTGCCTGATAGTGGTTCGGATCAATTGCAATGACGCGGCGCTGTTGTGCTATAGCCTCTTCGTACCGGCGCGCGTTCATGAGAAGGAATCCCCTGCTGGCACTTATCGAGAGTGAGAGCGGGTCTAACTCCTGGGCGCGATTGCTTTCGGCGACAGCTTCATCAATCCGCTCGCGAGCTACGAGATAAAGGCCATAATGACTGTGAGCACTGGCGTAGTTTGGGTTCAGTTGAATGGATCGTTTGAACTCGTCCTCTGCACTGGCCCAATTCCAATTGAAAAAGTTTTCGTAACCGAGCGCGGCGTGCGCTTCTGCTACCTCTTTGTCAACCTCCAGCCCTTTCCTGGCTGCGATTTCTCCGATCCGCCTTGCTTCTGAAGGTGGCATTACACCAATCATGATGGTCCCGAGCTGGTTATAAGAATCAGCCAATCCTGCATAGGCCTGAGCGTAGTTTGGGTCTGCACTAATCGCAGCTTCGAAATATCCGATCGCCTTGCGCATGTCCTGTTCTGTGCGTCTGTTCCAGAAGTAACGACCTTGCAGGTAATTGTCTATTGCAGCGCGGGCGACGGTTCTTTTCGGAACTAATAGTCTTTGCTCTTCCGGCGTGATCTTAATGCGTACTTCACTTGCAATCGCGCGAGCCACTTCACTTTGCAAATCCAATATGTCCCGCGAGTCACGATCATAATCGGCCGCCCACAGGTGAGAGTCGGAAGCGGCATGTATCAATTGTGCGCGCACGTGTACGCGTTCGCCTGAGCGTTGCACAGTTCCTTCGACGACGGCGTCAACATTTAACTCCCTGGCGATCTCAGGCAATGACTTGTTGCTTCCTTTGTAGTGCATCGACGAAGTTCGAGAAATAACTCGTAAGGCTCCTATCTGGGCGAGATCGCCGATGAGAGCATCGGTCACCCCATCGACGAAGTAATCCTGCGAGACATCACCCGAAAGGTTTTGAAAAGGCAAAACAACAATGGATCGGACCGCTGGGGTGGCCGAGCGGCTTCGGTGGCGTATTAAGACCACGTAGACAATTGCTCCAAGTACCAGAACCGGCACGACGACAAGAGCGATCCAATGCCTGTTGAATCGCTTGACTGGTGCTTGTGTCGCGGCGGAGGGCGGCAACGACTGTTCGTGAGTTTCTCGAGGCCGTTGATGTTCGTCCGTTCGTCCAGGTGCCACTTGTGTCAACAACTCTGCTTCACGTTCGTCGTTCACCTCACGCACGTCAGCAATGAAGCGATATCCGCGCTTGG
>DATIBX010000825.1:0-3713 GCA_035457105.1 Pyrinomonadaceae bacterium | reverse complement strand
TCACCACAAGATCAAAAAGAGACTGGAGGTTGCTCTGCGATACGCGACGTTTGAAGTTTAGAACGGCAACATTGGTTCCGTCCGGAGATAGCCAGTAGCCTTCCGTCCCCACGCGGCTGGCTATGTGTTTTGTTTCTTTTGTTTCGAGATCTACAACGGCGAGATCTGCCGCCGACGCGAGACTGTCTTTGGTTTCTTTTTCGTTCTGAGCACTGTTGGTAGCTTTTGAGCTGAAAAGAACCACAGTGGATCGGGGTTCTTTGCTCGCATGCGAACTATCAGTTTCGGTTGGGGATTTATTACGGAGAGCTTCGGCATCGCTGATCGTCATGCCTTTTGGAAGCACTCGAATCAAGAGCTTTTTACTGTCGGGAGTCCAGCGTGGAACAGCTGTTTCGGTTCGTGTGCGAACAATCGCGTTTGACGCTTTTCGCATCGTTCCTGAAGTTCTTTCCCAGACCCAGAGTGCTGGAAGGCCGTCACGATCCGAATAAAATGCGAGGTATTTTCCATTAGGAGACCAGACTGGCGCCCAACTTGTACCCTGACCTTTTGTCAGATTTCTCGAAACGCCAGAAGCTGTATCAGCTATCCAGACATCACAATAGTCAGCACGAGATGGAATTCCAGAGCGCTCGAGATCCTGTGCAGAACGCGGAGTTTTTGTTCGTGCTTTTCGATTCGTATCTTGCAGGACATAGGCCACCACTTTGCCATCTGACGAAACGTCAAGCGGTGTGAACATCGAAAGGTTCAGAGTCTTCAGTGCTTCTTTGACGGGAAGTGGCGCGAGTTGTTTTTGACCGTGACCTGAGGATTCTGTGAGAACGAGATAAGAAAAAGTGAGGCAGAACGTGATAATGAGTTGTCGGGTGCTCATACGGTCTGCCTCAGGTGAATTGACTCAGAAGCCCAGCTTCAATGAAAACTGAATCGAACGCGGCCCACCGATTTGGTACAGCGGGTTGAATCCACCCAGAGTGCCGCCACTACCCAAACTCCTACCCAACATTGCGGTTGAGAAGCCGAACGTTGATGAAGCAAGCAGACCGTCCGGATCGCCGAAATTTGGATGATTGAAAATATTGAAAAGCTCGGTCTTGAATTGGAGGTTTGTCCGCTCGTTGAAATTGAATTGTCTGCGAAGCCCGAGGTCCAATTGATAGACCGGAAATCCTCGCAGCACGTTGCGACCAAGTGAGCCTTGCCTTGCTGGTATAGGTCGGAGGAAAGGGCCGATTTGCGGATTGGGATTGCCGGGAATGGTAACTCGAGTGTTATTGAAGCGACGGCCACCGGGCGCAGTTGGGTCGTCTATGTAGAGAGGAATACCTTCGACGAGATCAGGTCGCACACTCGCAGCTCCGCCGATTCCAGGTGTCACGATACTGTAAGTAACGTTTACGGGGGTTGCTGAACGAGCGGTAAAAAGCGCATCAACCGACCAATCTCTAAATATCGCATTTCCGAAGTGATGCTTCAGGAGCGGAGCAATGTCATAAGTGACGGCGCTACTGAACGAGTGCCGAACATCAAAGTCTGAAGGCCCGCGGTCGGTGCGTGGATCGATACGAGCCGCAGGTGTGTTGACGTTGAATGAATCATTTGAAGCTATATCGATAGAATGCGCCCACGAGTACGAAGCCAGCGCTTGTAAACCTTTAGTGAGCCGGCGCTGAAATTGAGCTTGGAGGGCGTGGTAATCGGATGTCGCTGTATTTCGCGAGACTTGAACTTGTGCAGTGGCAGGAAAAACTGCCGGATTAAGTGTTCCTCCAAACTGAGTTCCCCAGATCGTGTCCTGGCGCAAAAGTTTTCGCCCTACTGCTGCGACGTAAGACGCGGTGAGGGTTTGATTAACGCCCAGAGATTGCTCCACGGAAAAATTCCATTGGTAGGTTCGCGGCAGTTTGATGTCAGGCTCAAACACGAACAATGGCGTAACAGTTGGAGTTGAGGATGGCGCAGTATTCGCAGTTGACAATGGATAGGGCACGTTTCCGATATTCTTAGTTGCGACATACGGATAGGCATTCCCAAACGCATTCACAATAGAGCCATATCCCAGGTCGTAGAAGATTCCGCCGCCGCCGCGGACTACGGTTTCAAGTCCTCGTTTTTGAAAGAGCTGATAAGTCACGCCAACGCGCGGAGCAAAGTTAGTGTAATCGGTGTTCCAAAGTGGTGTGCCGGTGGGAGCGATCCGGGCGGTAGCTGGAGTGTTCAAGCCGATGATCGTTGCCGCATCGTGACCTCTATTCTCAGTTGGAGGAAGGTTGAGCTCCCAGCGCAAGCCATAACTGAGCGTGAGTCGCCGTGTGATGTTCCAGTTGTCCTGACCATATAGAGAAAAATTTGTGAAGAGAGGGAAACGCGATCCAGTTGAGGACCGAATGATTCCGCCTTGAATTGTTCCCGTGAGTGCTGAACCGGTTGGCTGCGTTACCGCTCCAGGCGTTCCTATGCCATTGAATTGAACGAACAGAGAGTAGTTTTGTGGCTGGATTACGGGATTGAGGCGTCGATAATCGATGCCGAACTTGAACTGGTGCGAATTCGCTATGATGGATAGATTGCCGACCGCATTGAACTGGCGCTGAAGATTTTCAGCAGTGGTACCAACCTGGAAACTGGTGTTTAGACTTCCAACGAAGAAGACTTGCGAAACATCTTTTTCCCGTGAAGCACCTTGCGGGAAGAGCAGGGTATCGGCTGGCACTATCGCACCTGCGAATTCATCAAGTTCGAAAAACGTCCTGCCAGTATTCTTACTGTAGTTCAGACGGACTTCGCCGATCACATTCGGTGTGAATGATATTGTCGCGCCGCCCGTTAACGTTTCAGTCGTAACCGCAAAATGCGCCAGAGTATTGACTGTGAGACTAGTACTCTGACCTCTCTCGACTACGGATGATGGCGAGTAGTTATAGCGTCCGAAGAAAGCGAGCCGGCGGTTGGTAGTGTGATCTATGCGGATGCTGGTTGCGTCCAGGTTCAGTGGATTTGAAAAACTTGCATTGAAAACCGCGAAGCCGTTTGGTTGACCGTTGGCTCCAATTCGGTTTGGACCGTTGGGTAGCGGATAGGCGTTCAGGATAGGTCTGACACCTGCGGGCGCAGCCTGTCGGGCTTGCAACGACGGCACATCGACGCTCCTACTTTGCGGAAGTCGTAAACGCAGACCTTCATACGACACGAAAAAGAAGGTGGAATTCCTGCCATTAAACCAAGGCTGACGACCGCCCTCGCCAAAGCGAGGCAGTAGGATTGGCCCACCCAGAACAAATCCAAAGTCACTCTGGCGCGTGGCAGGTTTCGCAAGCTTGCGAGAATTATTAAACCAGTCGTTAGAGTCGAAGGCCTCGTTTCGAAAATATTCGTAAGCAGTACCGTGAAACTCGTTCGTGCCTGCGCGCGTGATCAGTTGCACTTGGGCGCCCGGTGTTCGTCCGAACTCCGCCGCATAACTTGACGTCTGGATCTTGAATTCCTGAAGCGCGTCAATAGAGACGAGATTGTTTGTACCTCCTGATACGGCCAGGCCGGGCAAAGACCCAGTTGCTGCCTGATAGGGGCTCGAGCCGATGCTCACTCCGATATTTGCGCTGACGCCATCCACCGTGAAGTAATTTGCATTTGCGCGTTGCCCGTTCACACTAAATTGTCCTGCCTCTGTGCTGGATGCTTTCGTCAAAACAATTCCAGGAGAAAGG
>DATIBX010000824.1:0-2019 GCA_035457105.1 Pyrinomonadaceae bacterium | reverse complement strand
GGGAGGTGTTAGGCACAAAATCAACGCAGACGAGGGTGTGCAGAAGGAAACCGAAGTCTCACGTCGGTACCTAAGGCAACAGTGAGATCTTGTGCGGCCGCATCCTAGTGCGGTGATGAAATCTTGTCAACAAACGGTGCTGAAATAAAACAGGAGCAGCATTGTTTTGGTCGCGTCAAAGGCTTTACAGAGTGGAGTCGAGCGTTGCCACTCCCACCGGGCCTCTATCAGGTGCGAGTCGCCTTCAGGGATCGTCAAACAGGTCGCACGGGCAGCGCGATGGCATGGATTGAAATTCCTCTGCACTAAAAACACTCCAGAGTACGTCCAACTTATCCCGCGAGATGATCTTGCTCATCTTCTTTTGTAAACTGAACAGGTTATTCCCAGCTACTGTTTAGAGCCTTAGTTAAGGACGGAGAACACACTAACGTGGGTATTGAGACTGAATCACCTGAGACTTCGCCAGAGTCGCGACCAAATAATGAGGGACCCTCAAACTTTATTAGAGACATCATTATCGAGGACATCAAGAGCGGTAAATATGAGGGGCGGGTGCAAACGCGATTTCCTCCGGAACCAAACGGCTACTTGCATATCGGCCACGCTAAAGCCATATGCCTCGATTTCGGATTAGCTGCGGAATTTGGCGGCAAGTGCAATTTGCGTTTCGACGACACTAATCCGTCAAAAGAGGAAACAGAGTACGTTGATGCGATCATGGAAGACGTGCAGTGGCTCGGCTTCCAATGGGACGGTCTCTACTATGCCTCGGATTACTTTCAACAACTGTACGACTGGGCGACTCAGTTGATCACGGCCGGAAAAGCTTACGTATGTGATCTAAGCGCTGATGAAATTCGTGAGTATCGCGGCACGTTAACCGAGCCTGGCAGGGAAAGCCCGTACCGCGACCGTTCTGTTGAAGAGAATCTCGATCTGTTTGAACGCATGAAAAAGGGAGAGTTCCCGGACGGTTCGCGAACTCTGCGCGCGAAGATCGACATGAGCTCTCCAAACCTTAATTTCCGTGACCCGGTCATGTATCGAATTCTGCACATGGACCATCATCGTACGGGGAATGAGTGGTGTATCTACCCGATGTACGATTACGCGCACGGGCAGTCGGATTCTATCGAGCGTGTAACGCACTCCATGTGTACGCTGGAGTTCGACAATAATCGCCCTTTATACAATTGGTTCATCGAACAGCTCGGCATATTTCCTTCGCGGCAATATGAGTTTGACCGGCTGGCCCTCACCCATACGCTGCTTAGCAAACGCAAACTACTGAAGCTCGTTGAAGAAGGACATGTCGAAGGTTGGGATGATCCGCGTATGCCAACGCTCTCGGGCATGCGCCGGCGCGGTTACACGTCCACAGCCATCCGCAACTTCATTGCGAGTGTTGGCGTGTCGAAGACGAACGGCATTACTCAGTTACAGCAGCTTGAATACTTTCTCCGCCAACACTTGAATCAAATTGTTCCGCGGGTGATGTGTGTGCAGAAACCATTACGCGTGGTTATCGAAAACTATCCCGATGACGTGGTGGACGAACTAGAGGCTATCAACAATCCCGAAGAAGCTTCGGCGGGAACCAGAATGATTCCTTTTTCAAAGACGCTGTTTATTGAAGAAGATGACTTTCGTGAAGATCCGCCGAAACAGTTTTACCGGCTCGCGCCTGGTCGCGAGGTGCGTCTCCGTTATGCTTACTTAATCACCTGCAAAGAAGTC
The DNA here is from genome assembly GCA_035457105.1 of Pyrinomonadaceae bacterium. Classification (GTDB taxonomy): domain Bacteria; phylum Acidobacteriota; class Blastocatellia; order Pyrinomonadales; family Pyrinomonadaceae; genus PSRF01. The sequence continues at coordinate 279 of DATIBX010000824.1, read as the reverse complement.
ATTAAAGATGATAGCGGCAAAATTGTAGAACTCCGTTGCACTTACGATCCGGCTACACGCGGCGGTAATACACCTGATGGTCGAAAGGTAAAGTCCACGATTCACTGGGTCTCAGCGGCTCACGCTTTACCGGCACAGGTTCGTCTCTACGACAACCTGTTTCTTAAAGAGAATCCGAACGAGGTCGAGGAAGGACACGACTTTACCGAGAATCTGAATCCTGATTCATTGCAAGTAGTGCGCGATTGCAAAATAGAACCGAGTGTGCGAGACGCAGAG
>DATIBX010000823.1:0-12452 GCA_035457105.1 Pyrinomonadaceae bacterium | reverse complement strand
ATTGGCATGGATTAACTCCTTTAGAGATTGTGGAACCGGCAGAAACAAGCGAGCGGGTAAGTTTTAGCGATCAGGCTGGCGGGTGGCAAGCGATTTTCACCCGGCGCGCTTCGAGGCAAAAAACATGGCCCGTGATCGGGTCGATCACGGGCCAGGGTTGTTGCGGTACTTCGGTGACTTTCCTCAGAAGATAAATCGAGCTTGAATCTGAAACATCCGTGGTGGATCTACATTCGCGAACGCGGGTATTGCATTCGTGGCAGTTCCCACTGCGACGAGTTGACCAAACGTCGGGTTGATCACGTTCGTGTCGCCATAAATAGTTTGGCCGCGACCGAGATAATTACCATGATTGAGTAGATTGAAGCCTTCCAACCTGAGCAAAATGCTTGTTCGTTCAGAGGTTTTGATCCGGCTTTCGACGAACACCGCGACATCGGAAGTCGGAGTGCCGCGGAATGCCGACTTGCTAATTACGCTGCCGTTCACGACAGGCCGATCGTTGTTGATGCCATCGCCATTGTTGTCAATGCCAGTGGTTGCGTTGAAAGGACGCGACGATGCAAGTTGCGTTAACGTTCCCGCCGTGATGTTGTAAGGAAAGCGATAGCTAAAGGTGAAGACGGCACGATGACGCTGGTCCAGGACACTTGGGCCACGTTCCACCTCGCCCAAGCGCGCAAAGTTGCCATCATTTGGTCCAATGCCATTGCCATCAGGCTCGCTTGTATTAGTTGCCTTTGAAATCGTGTAACTGACCGCGGCATACATGCGCGAATTACCACGATAAGTGAACTGTGTTTGCAAACCATCGTAGTCTGCCTCGCCCAAATTCATGAGTACGTTTACTTGCCGAACTCCACTCGGTGCTGGAAGAATGGGCCGCGTGGAATTCGCCTTTGCAACAGTCCTGGTTTGGCCGGTTGCAGTTCGATCAAACGGCTCCGGTGCATTCAGATCGACCGTTCTATCAAGGTTGCCTACATGCTGATGGACATAGTCTGCGCCAAAAAACAGCCCTTTGAAGAACTCACGCTCTGCTCCAATCGAAACAACCTGGCTCCGAGGATTAACAAATTCATCCGGGTAGTTCGGAAGCAAGTCGAAATTCAAACCGTACTTAGCAAACTGCGCCTCATAAAACTCTCGCTTACCGGCGATGATGGTGATATCGCGAGCCGGTATCTGGGAAGCCGGAAGTGTTTTCGGATCAATGTTCAAGGGCAAACATGGTCCGGTAAGACAAGTCGGAAAGCCAAGCTGATTCTTGATAGCGGTATATGTCGTCAATCCATCCAGCCCATTCACGAGCGAGCCAGCCACTGCGTTGGATCGGATTTGCGTGTAGTACATGCCATATCCGCCTCTGATCGATAGACGCGAGTCGCCTCCCGGATGCCAGCCAAAACCAAGCCGCGGTGCGAAGTTAGCGTTCGCAGTAGTCAGCGTCTGCTGATCATAACGAAGGCCCAGATCCAGTGTGAGATCGTTTCGCACGCGAAAACTGTCCTGAACAAAGCCAGTAACCAACCACTGTCCCAGGTCATAACTGCTGATGCCGAAGTTAATTGGCTGGGTGTAATTTTGAACGTCATCAAGGGTTAGTTGATCAAACGGTAAGGTCGTTGTGTTTTTGAAGGTGAACGTGCCGAGAATTGCTGTGCCCGGTTCACTTCCAGTCCCTCCTGACTGGTGATGAATGATGCTGCCGCCAAAACGTAAATAGTGCTTGCCGAGAGACCACGACAGGGTGTCAGAGAATTGAATCTGGTGGCTGAAAATATTAGAAGCACGAGATTGTCCAATCGTAAACGGAACATTCCCGCTGCGAGTGTAGGTCGTCGAGAGATTCTGAGCCTCCCAGAGCGTAACCGGATCGCCATGCAGGTAGGCCACCCGCGCTTCGTTCAAAAGAGCAGGGCTAATCAAAGCCGTATGATTGCCTTGAAGGGTCCATGAACGTCTTGCGTATCGACGAGCAACACTAGGCGCGTTTGTGCCGCCTACCGCGTCTTGCGGATTGTCATCATCAAACCGATCCACATTTACACGAAACATGAGCGTTTGGTTGGACGTCAGCTTATGGTCCACTCGTCCATCGAATAGAAACTGGCGATAGTGTCCGGTATAAGCCAGGTTGCCGTCCGCCGGTAAAACGAACGTCGGCAAATTGGGAGATAGAAAAGTTGTACGGTTCTGACGTGTATAATCAGCAGTCGCAAAGAAGAAGGTCTTATCTGGGATGATTGGGCCACCAATAGATCCTGATACCTGACTGAGCTCGTCAGGAATATCGACGGGATTGATGGCTTGCAGCGTGCTGGGTGTAACGCAAGTTGGGACCGAAGGAGGACAGAAATTCCTGGTTGAAAAGGTTTCAGCCTGCCAGTCACCCGGGCGAAACATCAAAATACCTTCGCCATGAAAATCGTTAGTACCCGATTTGGTAACAATGTTCAGCGCTGGTCCAGAGGTCCAGCCAAACTCAGATGAAAAAGCATTCGAAAGAACGTTCATCTCCTGTATTGCACCAATGGGTACAGTTGCGATTGCGGTTTGACGACCCCAGCCTTCGTCGTTGTTGGCTCCATCCAAAGTCACGGTAGTCTGTCGACGTCCGCCCACCCCCGTCACAAAATATGTGGCGTTGACAAAGAGGTCACCCGTACCTTTTGCTTGTCTAAACGCTGAATTGAGCAGAGGCACAGTTGTGACTTTGCGTCCGAGGATGGGAGTCTCATTAATTTGCGGACCATCGAAGCGGCGACCGATCTGCGGATCAGCGCGGACACCTTCAGCTGTACCATACACAGTTACCTCTGCCGCTTGAGAACCCGGCAGCAAGGCAACCCGTAGCGTCGCGGTTTCACCGGAGCGCAACGTGATGTCTTTACGCTCTTCCCCACCGAATCCGTCCTTGGAAATGCTGACTGTATAACTGCCGGTCAACGACAGGCCCGAGAAGGTTACGCTTCCGTCAGAGCCGGAAACTCCATCTCGTTGATCGCTGGTCGCCGAGTTCAAAACGGCTACTTTCGCGGCGGGAACGACCGCTCCATTTTGATCAACTACCACCACAATCATGGCGGCAGTGTTCGGAGACTGGGCGTAAACAGGAGCAACTAGAAGAGTGAAAAGACCAAATACAAGCGCAGAAAAACGAAATAATCTATCAAACGTCACCTAATTGACCTCGTTGTATGGTGTAGGAGATTCGAGCCGTCGGGTAGCCCTGAGTCGTAATTTGAGGCGAGAAATAAACACCTCAAGGCTTTCCGAAGCGTCGGATTGTACGGTTCGGGAGAAGTTACTACCACCGCTCGTATCTATTCGGGGCGAATATCGTGGTTCTTGAATACTTAAGGGGAATGAGGGGGCGACCACGGAGTGCCGCCCCGACAGGGTGTTGGTCAATCGCCTATAAATAGAGAGGGGTTGGCGAGGGCTTGCTCAAAGTTATTGAGATAGCGGCCCACGTCGATGCCGTCCATCAGCGCGTGATGCACCTCGACCGAGAATGGCATCAGCAATCGTCCGTGCTCCTCCACAAATTTTCCAAATACAAATCGCGGAATCGACTCTCCCCGTCCCGTCGTACGGGCATGCGAGAAGCTCGTAAAAGCTACCCACGGTAACGTGGTGTGGTAAATGACATCATCCCGCTTCGTAGGTTTTAGTTCACCCGTGCCGTTACGTATCTGATCAACGGCACTACCCATCTCCTCGATGAACTGTTGAAAGTCGCGCGTGTATCCAAAATACGCATAAGCGAACGTCTCATTTGGAAGGAGCACTGTGGTGCCGCCATCAATAACGTCGTAAACGAAAACACCGCCATCTTTCAGACGATAGCGGAATGGTTCGAGTTCGTTGGCAATCCGCAGACCAAAATAGTGAATAGCCAGAGAGAATTTAATTTTCCGGTCGCGCACCAATGCGACCAGATTAGTTACGTCAAGACGCACGCACACATTGAAATACGGCTGCGTGTAATCAATAAAGAAATCGTACAACTGGCGACGCGGCCACGTCGCCAGATCCAAATAATGAGCCATGGATTTAGTTTAAACCTATTCGGACATCCGACATGGGCCCACACTTTATAATGTACCGGACAGCATTTCAAGAATTGTAGCCCGGTGCTAAATTGAACTCGCTGTGAATATTCACTTTCGACGAATTCTTCTGATTCTTGCAACTGGGCTCCTGAGTTCGTTGGCGACTTCAGTGTGTGCGGACTTCGTCGTCCAGGATAACTATGAACGACTCGAACAGATTGCAAACATGATTCGGGACGGCGACTTGACGAGCGCTGACCGGGATTTGCGACAGATCCTGCGAGCCCAACCTTCAGATCCTAACGCCCTAAACTTGCTTGGTGTGGTTAGAGTTAAGCAGCAGCAACCAGCCGAGGCCGAAAAATTGTTTCTGAACGCGGTCCATCATTCGCCTCGTCTAGTCGGAGGTTATGTCAACCTTGGTCGGCTGTATCAGGACCAACATAAAGTCGAACGTGCTCAATGGGCTTACGGTGAAGCAAACAAACTCTCTCCCGACAACCCAGAAGTCATTTATCAGCTCGCAAGTCTGAGTTCTGACCAGCAGGATTTCCCCAAAGCACTAATCTATCTACAGCGGATTCCAGAGAGTTCGTGGCGGGTCGAAGAGTATTACATCGCAATCAATAGTTACCTGAACCTTTCGCAGCCAGAAAAAGCGCTTGGGCTAATTGCTTACGTTGAACAACAACACTGGCTCGATGACGAAGCAGCTGCCGCCGCTTTCTCATCATTGCTGATGCAAACAAAACAGCAGGCTCGCGCCATCGCGATCATCGAAAAAGGCCTGGAGAAAAACCCAAACTCACTACCGCTTCTCTACCAGCTGGGCTCGGCCTATAAGAGCACTAAACAGTGGGCTGAGGCGGAGAAAGCGTTCGCAGCGGCACTCAAACTTGATGGCAGTAGTGTTGCAACTCTCAGAGGACTTGCAGAAGTTGCGCGCGCACAAGGAGATCTTGAAAAGTCGTTAGCTTACCTGGTCCAGGCACGTAAACTCTCCCCCGAAGATCTGAAGACGCTTTACGATTTCGCAGTGGTCGCCTTCACTATGGATCTTATTCTGGACGCACTCCCGGTGGCTGAAAAACTATATGCAAAAGATCCTAAGAATCCTGCTTATGTACATTTAGTAGCGGTTGCGAAGTTTCGCCATGATGAAAAGGAAACGGCCGAAAAATTGTTGCGCGAATACATTCAACTGCGGCCGCAAGATCCACTGGGCCACTATTTACTGGGCGTCACACTCTACACAGCTAAACGAAATACTGAGGCGCGTGAAACCCTGTTGCGGAGCCTCTCGTTTGGACCAAATCCTGATGCTGCATATGTTCTCGCCTTGATGGCCCAGGCGGAGAAAGATAATGCTAACGCTCTTAAATGGCTGCGCGAAGTCACTCCAGTTTCACAGTCCTACGCTCCCGCACAAACACTGCTAGGCATAATCTACGCAGAGCAAAATAAGCTCCCGGAAGCTCGTACAACGCTCGAAACTGCAGTCCAATTGGATCCAAAAGACCTTCGCGCCACCTATCAACTCGCGCTGATCTACTCAAAACTGGGAGAGAAACAGCGAGCGCAAGAAATGTTTGCGGCTGCGGATAAGTTGCGCGAGGCCCAGCGCAATCAGGAAGTTGTTAAATTCAAACTGATAGACCCACCACAGTGATGTCAGCGGTGTTTGTAGTGAATATCTGACTGGGCGCGAAGCTCGGCTGCTTTCTCATGTGGTGAGGTATCGCTGAGAAAATTACCTCCTCCTATTTCTGGCCCAGCAAGGTATTTCAAGAGGTTGGGCTTCCTGAGTGGCGGATGAAACTCGATGTGAAAGTGAAAGCTGCTGTAGTCGCCGCCGTCGGTAGGTGCCTGATGTAAAGGCATCACATATGGAAACGGCATTTGCCACAAATTATCGAACTTTACCACTACTCGTTTAAGCACCTCGGCAAAATCCTTTATCTCTTGTTTCGACAGGGACGCAATACTCGGATGCGTTTCTTTGGGTGCTACAAAAACTTCGTAGGCATAGCGAGCGAAATAAGGAATAAAGGCGATGGCTGAATCATTTTCGGTGATAATTCGTCGCTCATCCTTTTTTTCGGCAGTAAGAATGTCCTGGAACAGCACCCTCCCAGTTTCTGCCAGGTGTCGCTGACTGACGCGAGCCTCAGTCTCGATTGTTTTGAACACAAAGTTGTTAGCATAGATTTGGCAATGAGGGTGTGGATTAGAAACTCCTACTGCCTCTCCTTTGTTTTCAAATATCAGAACATGATCGATCTGGGGACGGCTTCCGAGTTCGAGATACTGTTGTTGCCAGACGTACAAGAGCTTTTCAATTTCATCGAGTTCGAGTTCGCTGAGTGTTAAGTTGTGTTTAGGTGAATAACAAACTACTCGAGCAATTCCGCGGGCCGGCTGATTCCGATAGATGCCGGTTGCAGGATTTAAATTGGTAGGCGCTTCAAGTGAGACACTCGGGTGGTCGTTATCGAAAACAAATGTCTGCTCGTAATGAGGATTGACCTTGCCGCTAACTCGCTTGTTCCCCGGGCACAGATAACAGTCCGAAACATATTCGGGGATCGACTCTTCTTCGCGGAGGATGACAGCGCCACTCCATGGTCGATCCTGGCGATGTGCCGCTACAATTACCCATTCTTCGCGTAACGGATGCCAACGTTCTTCCCACGTCATAATATTCTCGGTAAGCCCTGAACAGGTTGAATGTTTGAACCTCGCCTTCGTATAACTTGTGGCTACAAGTAGCTAAGTAAGCACAAAAAGCCTGATAATCTGAGCATTTGCTGGCAATAGCTCCGCGGGGACTGCTTATATAGGACTATATCGAGCATTAAGTCAAGAACTTTGGAGTGCCAAAGCAGATGGGAGGTTTCTTTGAAAACAACCGCCTGGTTGGTCCATTTGCAAAGAAAGCGACGCCGGGCCGTCGCACTCCAAAGTTTCACATAGCACGAAGAGCCCTGTACAATGATCCGTACTCTCTTGACGAAAGCCTGCCGAAAGGAAATCTTCTTAGATGGCTAATTCACCGCCAGTGGTGAAGAGCGACCGAAGCAAGGAGATCATTCAACAGCTACTTCACGATGGTGAGGTTTCAGTCGAACGCCTTGCGAAGCGACTCAAAACGTCTACCTCTACAGTCAGAAGAGAACTCGCTGAGCTGGAACGGTCCGGGCTCTTAAGACGAACTCATGGCGGCGCAATTAGAGTCGAACCAATGCTGTATGAGCCATTTCGCCATCTCTCGTCTTTCAGTGCACAAGAACAACTGCACGCTGGTGAAAAAAGACGAATTGGTCTGGCTGCTGCCGAAATAATTCGCGATGGCGAGATCATCGCGATCGGTGCCGGGACCACGACAACACAAGTGGCACGTAGCATACGTCATCGCAAAGGCATCACCGTGGTCACAAACGCGGTTAACATTGCGATGGAGTTGAGCCATCGAGCAGACCTAAAAGTAATTGTCACCGGTGGGACCATGAGCAGTGACTGGTTCGCGTTGACGGGTGCTACAGGTATTGCCGCCGTTGGCGAGATGTATTACGACAAGGTTTTTATCGGCGTTGATGGAGTACACCCCGAACATGGTCTAACCACAAACTATCCTGATCAGGCGTCGATCCATCGAGCAATGATGCGGAAGTCGCGACAAAGAATAGTGGTCGCCGACCACACCAAGATCGGCGATATCGGGACCGCTTTAATTGCTCCCACCTCTGATGCTGATTTGATCATAACTGACAAAAGCGCTCCCGCTCGCATTTTGAGTTCATTCTCCGTCAAGGTGCTGAAGGTTTAGTAAAGCTCCCTATTTTCCGGCATCAACTTCCTTAATGAGATTGTATTTCTGCATCTCGAGCTTGACGACAGTTTGAGTTCGCCCACTGGGCCAACGAACCTCTACTGCTTTTACGCCCGAAGCATTGCCAAGACCGGCGATAATTCGCGGATCATTTGCCGAGAGATAACTACCGCTGGTTGAAACGTCGAACACCTGCTTCCGCCCAATAGTATCCTCAACTGAGACTCGTGCACCGATCCCCTGACGATTTGATTTTGCTCCAGCGAGAGTAATTCCAATCCAGTGATTTTGTGTTCCCTGATTCCGTAAGATCAGAGGAGAATCGTTAAGTACTGCGACAACCACGTCGATTTGTCCGTCGTTATTTAAGTCGCCATAAGCTGCGCCGCGTGCGGCAACTGGAGTAATGAATGGGTCACCGGCATCGGCCGAGACGTCGACAAACGATGTTCCAGTGTTGCGCATCAACAACAGCGGTTGTTTGTACTTCAAATACGTAGTCGATTTTTCGATTGTGTCCAGCACGTGACCCTGGGCCACAAAAATGTCGCGCCAGCCATCGTTATCTGCATCGATAAGCCGCGTTCCCCAACCTGAGTACAAAAGCGTGATCTGACCGACCGCAGTCGAGTTGGTGGCCCAGGCAAAGCTGAGGTCTTTATTATTGCGAAAGAGAGGATACGTCTCGTTTGATAAGGTGGTGATGATCACGTCCGGCCAACCATCGTTATCATAGTCGGCGGCATCTACTCCCATTCCTGCAAAAGAGTTTCCATTTTCGTTGTAACCGGCACCTGCCATGACGGCGATATCCTCGAATGTGCCATCGCCCTTGTTGTGGTAGAGCGACTGCCTGACACTATCGTTTGCTACAAAAACGTCCAGCCATCCATCATTATCAAAATCAGCAAAAGCAACGCCCAAGGCTTTTCCCTTTGGATCTGAAATGCCGGCTTTCGACGAAACATCCTCAAAAGTCCCGTCTGTTTTCTGGTGATACAGGAGATTAGTCGCGCCTTTAAAATTGTCAGGATGACAGTAAGCCTGCATGCCCGGACGAGCATCGCCACAAACCAGTGATCCGTTGGCGAAGTTCCAGGTCAGGTACCTGGTGACAATCAGATCGAGCCGACCGTCCTTATCGAAATCAAACCAACCTGCACTGGTGGACCATCCACCGCCACCGACGCCAAACTTTTGCGTCACATCTACAAAAGTGCCGTCACCGTTATTTTTATAAAGATAGTTCTTTCCGTAACCGGTAACGTAAAGGTCGACGAAACCGTCATTGTCGAAATCACCACTGGCAACTCCCATCGAATAACCTTCTCCTTGCAAGCGCGCCTGCTCGGTAACATCCTGAAAGCTGCCATCCGGTAATTGTTGATAAAGCCGGTTCCAGAACCTTGCGTCAGCTTTTACCGGATTTGCGTCTGCGGCCATTTCGTCTCGCAGGAGCGCGCCATTTGTAAAGAAGAGATCCATCCGACCATCGTTGTTGAAATCAAAAATCGCCACACCGCTACCCATCGTTTCCAGCAAGAATTTTTTAGACGTTGGAGAGCCTGAATGTTTGAAGTTGATCTTGGTTGCAGCTCGCATATCGCTGAATTTGACAGGTGATTTAGCTCTCGGACCAGGGTTCGGAGGCGTCTTTGGCAGATTACTGGTGTCGTAAGAACGTCCCGTCACGGGCGGCGTGGGAGTGGGTTGCTGGGCCAAAGCCGTCACGGTCAGCAATAACAACAAGATGATGGGTTTAAGCATTCTGATGCAGGGTCTTTGGCCTTTGGCCTTTGGCCTTTGGCCTTTGATGTTTTATTTGGTGTCAGTTCGTGTGGACTCGTGGATCATAAGAAACTGATCCACGAATCCACACGAAAGAAACACAAACCGCTACCAAAATGAGCGTTAACGCAGCTATATCACAATCTCAGAAGCACGAGCTCAAAGCACAAAGAGCAAAGTACACAATCAGGGTAGCCTGATTGTTTGCGGCCACCCTTGTTTCCATGTGATTCTGGAAACCATCAAGGTCGCTTTGCCGGTGACTGAACTGTAGGAGTGAAAAGCCAGCAGATCCCCGGAATCTTCGTGTAGTAACGATTGACCGCCGGGCCCACGCCAGTTTTCCGATCCCTCAACCAGAAGAGTGCCGCCACCATCCATCAATGGTTTTCCGTCGCGATCCAGATAAGGTCCTGTAATTTTATCCGCTCGACCCACGTAGATCTTATATGTGCTGTTCTTACCACGACAACAAAAGTCGAAAGCTACAAACAAATAGTAATGAGCAGCGTGACGGATGATGGCAGGTCCTTCAATAGCCGGCGGATCCAGCGGGCGACGACTGGCAAGCGAATAGAGTTTGGTATCAGTTTCCAGAAGCTTACCTGTCTTTGAATCCAGCCTTCTCATTTTGATGCCGCCCCAGAAACTTCCGAAGGCCAGCCAGGTATTTCCATCCTCATCCTTAACACAATTTGGATCGATCGCATTGTAATCGTCGACCCTCGTCGAGCCGATAATGCGACCGCGATCAACCCACTTATATCCAGGGTTTTTGTTATCGAGAGTTTTGTTGGTGATTAGCCCAATGACCGATTGATTGCTGCCGAAAGTTGAAACCGCATAGTAAAGCCGGTACTCGCCCGAGTTGTATGAGATATCAGGGGCCCAAAGTCCACGCGCACCGGGTATTTCTGCCTTGGCCCAATCCGGCACATCGTCAAAGACATTGCCGCAGAACTGCCAGGCTTTCAGATCAGTCGAACAGAAAATTGGCAGTAACTTCTGATTGAAGCGATTCGTGCCGAAAACGTAATAGGTCGATCCCTGGCGAATGATGCTGGGATCGTGGACGGGACTGACGTCGCCGGTCAGCAACGAGAGATCAGAACCAGCCGATTTGGATTGCGACCACACCGGAAAGTCACAGCTCCAAATCAAGAGCAGAAAAATTAAGGCGCGCCAGGTCATCTGACAGGGATACGCAATACAGTGAGCGAGCTGGGCTCGAGTTTGTATTCAAACTCCGGTCCCATAAACGTTAACGACCGCTCGATTGGTGATAGTCTGGTTGGCTGATCCAAACTATTCTCAGCTTTTGAATCGGTGCTGGCCAGGATCGAGGCAACCGCTGACCTTCCGTTAACTTTCGTACCTGATAAGTTGATGCGAACCGCTCTTTGAGTTGCTGTGGCATTAACCAGCTTGAGAATTACATGGCCCGTCCGCCGATCGATTGCAGCACTTGCATACAAATTGTCCTGCGCATTGCGTGGCGAGCCATTCAACGTCACCGGGAGAATATTGGTGCCTTTGTTAATGCTGAAGAGCTTTTGCACATAGTAATTGGGAGTCCCGTAAGACCTGAGATTGTCGAACCAGATCAGATCCGGAGTCCATTGCCAGCCATCGACATGCGCAAAGAGAGGAGCGTAAGACGCCATTCTTACTACGTCGGCGTTTCGCTCTAATCCAGTCATGAAAGCAGCTTCCGCTAGTGCGCACTCCCAGGAATTACGATTGTCGGGACTGGCGATTCCGACACTCTGCGCAGCGTACTCTCCACTGAACACCTTTGGTCCAGTACGGGGGTAATTGTCGTAGCGATCCGAATTCGTGAGGAACCAACTCGGCGCCATGTAGTAATGTTCATCAACTATGTCGGCATTCAGATCTCGCAGTTTGCCCCACAGGAATTTGAACCTGTCGTCGTTAGGACTTGGACCAGCGTCCGAAATGAGCGTGATCTGTGGATACTTCGCTTTGAGGGCCTTGGAGAACACTTCGTAGCGTTCGATAAATTGCGGTCCCCACTGTTCGTTTCCCACGCCCAACATCTTGAGGTTGAACGGAGCCGGATGGCCCATGGCAGCTCGGAGTCCTCCCCATTCGCCGGTCACGGGCCCGTTGGCAAATTCGATCAGATCGAGAGCGTCCTGAACATAAGGGTCAAGCTGATCCAAAGGGACCAATTCACTGGAATTAAACTGGCAAGCCATCCCACAATTAACTATTGGGAGTGGTTCGGCGCCAATGTCTTCGGCGAGTTGGAAGTACTCAAAAAATCCCAAGCCAAATGACTGGTAATAATCAGGCGCGGGTCGATGTTTGAATTCATCATTCCAGCGATTGATGATTAATTTTCTCTTAGCCAGATCTCCAACTGTTGTCTTCCATTGATATCGCGTCTTCAGGTACCGGCCTTCCACAATACAGCCACCCGGAAAACGTAGAAAACCTGGCTTCATTTCTTTTAATAGCTGGACCAGATCGGCCCGCAAACCATTTTGACGATTCTTCCATGTGTCTGCAGGAAACAACGACACGATGTCCACGTCGAGGATCCCAATCGAGTCGATCAGCAAATTCAATCGTCCTTTCAGTGCGGTAGCAGAAGGTCGAAGGATCAAAGAGTACTTCTTCCATTGGGATGAAACATTGGTGAGCCTGGCTTGAGCGAGAAGGGTCCCATCAGTTCCTTCGAGCTCGACCCGTAGCCCGGCAGGTAAGCGTTCTTGCACTCGGGCATTGCCAGCTCTCTGAGTATGCGCTGGATT
>DATIBX010000822.1:0-13524 GCA_035457105.1 Pyrinomonadaceae bacterium | reverse complement strand
AACGTCCCAGCCGCTGCTAACAATGCACCGTCACTCGTACTGCGAATCGAATTCAGCGGGGGGCAGTCAAACGGCAATGATCTCCAGAGCGCTATCGATAATATCCAGGTAAATGGCACTATCCTGCAAGCCCCATCCCTCGGCGGTTATCCAAACACGCAGGTCGCGCTGGGTGGCAACGCCACTGTGACACCTGACGCCGTACCGACGAACGCCGCCAACATCAATGTCTCAACGGATACTAATTTTAAAGGCACCTTCGCCGCCGATCCCGCGACAGGAGTAGTCAGAGTAACGAACGCGCATCCGGCCGGCACTTATACTGTGACTGTCAAAACCTTCAACGGCCCGTTGAGCGTGACCAGGGCCTTCACGTTGACGGTGCAGACGGGCACGGCTTGTAATGGTGTTTCACTCTTTACCAACGCCGCCGATTCGAGCGTGGGCTCTCATCCTATTTCAGTAGCGATCGGAGATTTCAACAACGATGGCAAGCAGGATTTTGCCGCTGCCAATAACTTCTCAAACAATGTCTCGATCCGCCTGGGAGACGGATCAGGTAACTTTAGCGGCGCCCCTGATGTCAGCGTGGGCCTTGGTCCTGTTTCAGTAGCGATCGGAGATTTCAACAACGATGGCAAGCAGGATTTTGCTACTGCCAATAATGCCTCAGCCACTGTCTCGATCCGCCTAGGAGACGGATCAGGTAACTTTAGCGGCGCCACTAATGTCAGCGTGGGCTCTGGTCCTGTTTCAGTAGCGATCGGAGACTTCAACAACGATGGCAAGCAGGATTTTGCGGCTGCCAATAATAGCTCAACCACTATCTCGATCCGCCTGGGAGATGGACTAGGTGGCTTTAGCGGCGCCACCAATGTCAGCGTGGGCCTTAGTCCTACTTCAGTAGCGATCGGAGATTTCAACCACGATGGCAAACAGGATTTTGCGGCTGCAAACTCTATTGCCAACAATGTCTCGATCCGCCTGGGAGATGGATTAGGTAGCTTTAGCGGCACGACTAATGTCAGTGTGGGCCTTGATCCTCTCTCAGTAGCGATCGGAGATTTCAACAACGATGGCAAACAGGATTTTGCGGCTGCCAATGAAGGTGCAAACAATGTCTCGATCCGCCTGGGTGATGGATTTGGTGGCTTTAGCGGCACGACCAATGTCAGCGTGGGCTCGCATCCTGTTTCATTAGCGATTGGAGATTTCAACAACGATGGCAAGCAGGATTTTGCAACTGCCAACTTTAATTCAGACACTGTGGCGATCAGCCTGGGAGACGGGTTAGGCGGCTTTAGCGGCACGACTAATGTCAGCATGGGTTTATCTCCTCGATCAGTAGCGATCGGAGACTTTAACCACGATGGCAAACAGGATTTTGCTGCAGCGAACTTTAATGCAAACACTGTCTCGATACGACTCGGCGCATGTAATCCCGCGCCGACGATAGCCGCGGCAGTAGGGCTGTCACGGCAACAGGGCTCGCCAGTCACCAATTCACAAATTGCCTCTGTTACCGATGATGGCGGCAACGGCAACGTGACCGTTACAGTCACCTCTGCCAATCCTGTTAACGGCGTGACTATTTCCAACATCGTTAACACGGGCGGCAATATCACGGCTGACATCGTCGCCAATTGTGATGCGTCGGTTGCTGCCACCTTTACTTTGCAAGCCAGCGACGGGAGTTCGACTGTTATCGACACTCTGATAATTACCGTGAAGGCCAACGACCCGCCGGCTCTGACCTACCCTAATCAAACCGTAGCCTTTAATGGATCGCTCACCATCAACCCCAACGCCATACCCTCAGACAACGGCAGTCTGTCCTCTATAGCAGTGCAATCTGTTGGCACATACACGGGTGGACTCAGCGTCAATAGCGCGACCGGCGCTGTGTTCATCACGAATGCTGCTCCAGTAGGTACGCACACAATCACGATTCGGGCCACCGACAACTGCCGTGTTACGACCGATGCAAGCTTCAACCTGATCGTCAACAAGGCAGATCAGACGATCACGTTCGCAGCCATTCCTAGCAACACGTTTGGCGACGCCGATTTCGGCGTGAGCCCGACCGCGACTTCCGGTTTGCCGGTGAGCCTGAGCGCAAGCGGGCAATGTACGGTGACGAGTCCATCGCCGGCAACGGTGCATTTGACCGGGGCCGGTTCGTGCAACATCACGGCGAAGCAAGCCGGCGATGCTAATTACAACGCGGCGGCAGACGTGCCCCAGTCGTTCAATATTGCCGGAGCAGCCACGACTACCGCGGTAACCTCTTCGGTGAATCCATCAGCGCTGGCGGAGAGTGTGACCTTTACAGCTACAGTCAGTCCCGCGCCCAACACCACCACGCCAACCGGAACCATCCAGTTCAAGGATGGCGGGGGCAACCTGGGCTCGCCGGTTCCGCTCAACGGAAGCGGTGTCGCCACCCTAACAACTTCTGCACTAAGAGCCGGCATGCACGCGATCACAGCGGAGTACAGCGGCGATACGAATTTCCTGGGCAGTACCGGGACTTTGTCCGGAGGGCAGTTGGTCACCAACCGGCCTCTAATTGCTTTCAGCCAATCAGATTTCAACGTAAATGAAAATGGCGACTTCGTCACCATCACTGTCAATCGCTCTGGAGATACATCACCGGCAGTCGATGTCGACTATGCCACGCCGGACGACAGCGCGGCGATGACTGTGCTGCCTTGTGCGACTGCGAGCGGTGTCGCTTCACCACGTTGCGACTTCACTACCGCGCTCGGCACGCTTAAGTTCGCTGCGGGTGAGACCAGCAAAACATTCAAAGTTTTGATCTCTCAAGACTCTTTCGTTGAGGGCAACGAAACGTTCACACTCTCGCTGTCAAATCTGACCGGAGGCGCAGCGTTTGCTCAACCCTCCGACGCCAATGCGACGGTAACGATCACTGACGATGATCTGACCCCGTCGACGACAAACCCAATTGATGACGCACAAAATTTTGTGCGCCAGCACTATCACGACTTCCTCAATCGCGAACCTGATGCTGACGGTCTGAACTTCTGGACGAAGGAAATCACCGACTGCGGCAGCGATCAATCGTGCATTGAGGTGAAGCGGGTGAACGTTTCCGCCGCGTTCTTCATTTCAACTGAATTTCAGAACAGCGGGTACTATGTTGAGAGGATTTGGAAGACGAGCTTTGGCGATATCAATAGTCCGACCGTCCCTGTGCCTATCAGGTTCACGAATTTCCTGCGTGATTCTCAGGAGGTCGGCGCTGGAGTTGTAGTCGGCGAGGGCAACTGGGAAATGCAGATCGACAACAACAAGTCTGCTTTTGCGCTGGCCTTTGTACAACGGTCGGCATTTCTATCACGATATCCTGCCTTGACCAGCGCTACTGCGTTTGTCGACGCACTCGACAACAATGCAGGCAACGTTCTTTCCGACAGCGAACGGTCGTCCCTGATCACTGAGTTGTCGCCCAACCCGGCGGACCCGTCACTTCGCGCCAGCGTGCTCCGCAAAATTGCCGACAACGCTACGCTGCAAGAGCTCGAGTTTAATCACGCATTCGCGTTGATGGAGTACTTTGGCTATCTGCGAAGGGATCCGGATGCGGCGCCCGAAGCCGGATTGAACTTTGCTGGTTATAACTTTTGGTTGAACAAGCTGAATGAGTTTAACGGCAACTTCGTCAATGCTGAGATGGTCAAGGCGTTCATTATCTCGGACGAATACCGGCAACGCTTTGGCCCATGAAAGGAATCATGCGAGGATACTCGTATCTGAGGTAAGGCCCCAAACATGGGACCTGCAACTTCTTCTCTTATATATTAGACCGAGTTGGTTTATAGAGGTGGTGGTTTCATGCGCGAACTTACACTGATTGCAACTGTTTTGTCGACGCTCATCGGCTGTTCCTCTTCGGCCCCAGCCACTAAGGGATCTCCATCTGGCCCTACAGTTCAACAACGAAATGCGGAGGTGCTGGTTGAAAGAGCCGCAGAGTACGGACTTCGAGGAGACCTAAAGGGAGCTGTTGCGTTGCTCGACGAAGCCCTGCGCATCAATCCCCAAGATGCTACGGCATGGGGGGCACGAGCAACTGCCGTTCGGAAACTCGGCGACTTTCAACGTGCCATCCAGGATGCTACCAAGGCGATCGAGATCGATCCGAAGTTTGCCGGAGCCTACTGCCAGCGCGCTTTCGCCTACCAACAGAGTGAGCTCGAGAATCGAGTCGAACAATCTCTCGCCGATGCAAGTAAGGCTATCGAGTTGGACCCGACTAGTTCCCTGTCCTTCATCATCCGGGGCAATGCACGGCACGAACTCAGGGAATACGCAGGGGCGGTAGCCGATTTTACGAAAGCCATCGAACTTAACCCGCGCTCCTACAGCGCATACAGCGGTCGCGCGCTCGGCTATTCCGCCTTAGGCGACCTGGGGAAAGCGCGTGATGACATTAACAAGGCTCTGTCGCTAAATCCTCCCAAAGGCGACCAGCAGTCATTGCAGGCGATCCGTAAAGCTCTGGAGAAACAACGCTGAGGGAAAGTTTGGATCTTATGTCTGGGACCGAGTTTAAGGTCTTTCAAGCGAAATGAGTCTACTTTGGTAGTCAATAGTCACAACGAAGTCTTTAAGGAAAGCATTGCCGACGTTTATTCCCCAAATCTTTTTATCACGCCCAGTCCCCTTGCCGAAGAATATCGCGGCGGGCGCATCTACCGAGATTCCGCCAATAGTCACGTTTCGGAGATCGCCGGCTCGGTTTTCGGAAACTCCGTTGAACCCGACCGACGGGCTAACCGATGCTTTGCTCACTTCGTCGCTCAGGCCCAGATCAGAAACCGCCGCCGGCGTTAGGCTGAAAGTTCCGTCGGATCCAGTGTCTAGATTAGCTGTCATCTTTTTACCATTCACCGTAACCTGATCAATTAAGACGTTATCATCGTACCGAAAAGGCAACACCGTGCGCTTCGACGTTTTGAGTTGATTAGGCACTTTGGGAAACGGAGATTTTGAATAGAACCGAACTACGGATTTGGGATAGTCAATCTGTACAACACGACGTTTGAGCAGACTGTGTCCCAACACTCCATGTATTGGCTTTTCGAGGCGCTGGCTGATTTTTGAGAGATCAATTGCTACGGCCTCGACATTCCTTGAGATAAGACCGCCCGCTTCCAGAAGCGGCAGCTCTGTTTCATACGCCAAATTTACACTTGTTCCACCACCGCTGGCCGGCCTTCCGATAGGATCAAGTTTCAGACCAAGATCTTTAGCGGTGGCCAGGTCAATTGCGGAGGGATCGGTGCCGGTGTCCAGCATCATATTGAAAGGACCTTTGTCGTTGACTTTCACCTGAAGGATTATTTCATTGTGGTAAAAGTCGAACGGCACTTCAATGACCTGGTCCTTACTTGAAGTTTGGCTGACGGAAGGAAGACAACAGGCAACCACCAAAAGGAATATTCCCAAGCCGCGCATGACTTATTTCTCGAGATAATCAGTGTGAAATTTTTCGGTCCCGCTTAGCTGAACTATGACCGGACCATCGTTTGTCGCGACAAAATGAGGGGTGCCAGCCGGGATAACAATGAAACTGCCCGCCGGATAGCCTTTTAGCTTGGCCGGGTCGAACCTCTCGCCCTCGCCTACATACCACGTACCCTCCATGACAGTGACGAGTTCGTCCTGTGGATGCGTGTGAGCGAGGACGCGCTTGCCGGCCGGTATCTTAACGCGGTCGACCCAGGCACCGCCTTTATTGGAGTCGCCGAACAACTGTGCGCGCTGACGGCCATCCGTATAGTAAGGCGGCGTGGTCCACCGCACCTGTTCGACGGTTATGCCGGTGATCTCTTTCTTTCTTTGAGTTGGCCAGGTCATTACCAACGTCATTGCCCCCAGAACTACTACCACGGTGGCAGACGCAAAAAGCATCGTCTTCATTCTTCTTCTCCTAGCTTGTGACCGACGATCTGAAAGATACGCTGAAGCTATCGATCGTCAACGTCATAGCGAACAAACAATGCGCGTTTAAAATACAACGAGTCGAGTCATCTGATCCATGCTACACTGCGGTTGCGAAATTTGATGCGGATTTAGCAAGGGGGCAAGCCCAATGAAACTGACGCGCGATATTCAGAGTCTGAGCACATTCAAACGTGACACAGCGAAACTGGTCCGCCAATTGAAGAAAACTGGTCAACCGGTCGTCTTAACCGTAAACGGCAAGGCGGAATTGGTCGTTCAGGACGCCGAGAGCTATCAGAAATTGCTGGAGGCGAAAGAGAGAATGGAGGCAATCGAAGGAATCAAGCGCGGACTCGAAAGCATGAAGAGAAACGCAGGTAAACCTGCAGAGAAGTTCTTTCAAGAGTTCTTCACTGAGAAAGGCATCTCAGAGCGCGAATGAAGCGCTATGTCGTTATCATCGAGGAATCGGCTCAGGCTGACGTGCGCGAATCGTACGATTGGGGTCGACGCAGGTGGGGCAAACAAGAGGCTCAACGATGGGTCCACCACTTGCGAACAACGGTTTTGGAACAACTAGGAATCGTGCCAAAAGCATTTCCTCTTGCACCTGAAGATGATGAGTTCTCCGAAGAAATTCGGCAGTTGGTAGTCGGACGCTACCGCATTCTGTTTTCGATCAAAGGCCGCAAAGTCCACGTCCTCCATGTTCGAGGCGCATATCTCGAAGACTAAACTCTGTCTACGAAGTCCGCTCCTCCGGTGTGACAAAGAGCGACTTGTGCCAGAGGCTCCGCGGACTTCAGCGAGAAAACGTTCTGCCTCAGAAACACACTAGAGTTGGAGGTTGAGTTTGACCGCTGTTGCACAAAGACGAATGAACGCAACTAGTACCGTAACGAGAGCGAAGCGACCGGATGCCTCACTCAACAAAGTAATGATTGCGGAAATTGAGTGTGACATCCGGTCCGGTACTGTACTAATGGCGCGCACTCACGAGACAGCGACTTTTGCCCAAAGCCTAAAACGCTGTTTCGGGCATCGAGCACTTGGTCAAAATATTGCTTGGAATCTCTTGAATATGATTAAATCCCGACCATATTAGCAGGTCCGGCAGCCAACAAGCTTCCGCACGATAACCAGCGTAGCAGGATGAGACGTTCATCCGCACTCTCTCCACACTGAAGCAATCGACATGAGTCCACGACTCCAAGAATGTCGCGCGCTGATCGCCATCTTCTCGATACTTGCTTGTCTGTTTGCCCTTGCCAAGGCCACACAGGTTAAAGATGAAACCCGCACTCTAACTCCTGACGAAACTATTGCGCGAGAGCTGCACAGCGGCGAAAGTCATACTTACAAAGTCACTCTCAAGACAGGTCAATTTCTTCACTTGACGATTGAACAAAAGGGCGTCGATGTAATTGTCGGCTTGTTTGGACCAGACGGTACCAAACTAGTCGAGATGAACAACCGGCATATTGCTTATGGTTTCGAGCCGCTTTCAGCCGAGGCGAGCGTTGACGGAGATTACCGGATCGAGATTTCCGCTAACACAACGAGTGGGACTTATGTCATCCACGCTGATAAACCGCGGACAGCCACGTCAACTGATCGAGTACGAATTGAGGCCGAGCGCGCGTCCGCGGACGGGCAGCGCTTGCGTATGCTCAACAAGCCCGAGCTGCTACAACCCGCACTGGATCACTATCAGATCGCTCTGCAGAAATGGCGCCAACTCGACGATCGCTACTGGCAAGCAACAACGTTAACCAACATCGGGTTGGTTCTGACGGATCTAAATCAAAAGGACAAAGCATTAGCTGCCTACAACGAAGCTCTGTCGTTGGCAAAAGAAGTTAAAGATCTTGGCTGTGAATGGCGTGTCTGGAATAACCTGGCCAACCTGGCTGACTCACCAGACCAGAAGACAAAACAAATCGAGCAATACAGCACAGCGCTCAAAGTCGTGCGTGAACTTGGAGACCGTCGCAGCGAAGCAACCACTCTGACGAATCTTGGAAACGCGTACGGTTCGGTGGAAGATTATGAGAAAGCACGTGCACAGTACGAGCAAGCTCTACAGATTCTACAGGGCGTGAGCGATCGCACTGGTGAAGCCAAGGTGCTTTCACGCCTGGGCTTCGTCAATCAACAGTTAAAACGCAACGATGCTGCAGTACAAAACTACGAACAAGCCTTGACGATCTGGCGCGAACTAAAAGGCAGCGCTGGCGAGGCTCAGGCACTTGACGATCTTGGATACGCCGCATTTGCAATCAAAAACTACGAAAAATCACGCACGTACTTTACGCAGGAACTCACCATTCGTCGGGAATCGAAGGACCGCAAACCCGAAGCTGACACGCTGAGTATTATCGCACTAACGTACTGGGTCGCTGACAATTATGAGAAAGCAGTTACCTGGTACGAGCAGGCGCTGAACATCTATCGCGAACTAAATAATCGTAACGAAGAGGCGAAAGTACTCGAGCAGATGGGCTTCGCTTATCGTCACCTGGACCAAACTGACGCGGCCATCAGGTCTTACGAGCAGGCATTAAAGATTCGGCGTGATCTTAAAGACAGAAAAGGTGAAGCAGAGGATCTCAGCGAGTTTGCCGTCACATATTTCCTCGTTGAGCAATATGAGAAGGCAGCCAGTTGGTATGAGCAGCTTGTTCCACTCCAGTTGGAACTTCAGGATCGATCGGGAGCAATAAAATCACTCCAACGGCTCAGCTTTGCCTATCGCCAATTGAAACAATGGGACCGCGCTGCACAATCTAACGAAATGGCGTTATCGATTGCACGTGAGTTGAAAGACCGCGGCATTGAAGCCAGTGTGCTGGATGATCAGGGCCTTACCTGTTTTCTATCCGGCGATTATCAAAAATCAATTCAGTCGTACGAACAAGAGTTAGTTATTCAACGCGAGTTGAAGAATCGACCCGAGGAATCATCGGTGCTTAGCTGGTTGGGTAGCTTACACGGCAAGTTGGATGAGGTCGAAGGCGCAATCAATTTTCATGAGCAGTCATTAGCCGTCCGACGCGAGTTGAACGATCGCCTAAACGAGGCGGCATCACTCAATCTTCTGGGTGACGCTTACGATCAAGCCAGGCAATACGAAAAAGCTCTCGATTATTACAACCAGGCGCTCGCCCTGCGGCGCGAAATTAAAGATCGCTCAGGAGAAGCCACGAGCCTCAATAGCCTCGGCATGTACTATTACAACCAGCATAACTACGACAAGGCAATTGCCTATTATGAACAAGCTATACCCATAGGGCGCGAAGCAAAGAATCGTGGAAACGAAGCTTACGGCCTAAGCGGACTCGCTTCAGCTTACCGGGATTTGTATGAGTTCGACAAAGCCATTGATTATCTGAACAAAGCGTTAGTCATTCGCCGCGAACTAAAGGACAGCCACGAAGAAGCCGCAGTCTTGAACAGTCTGGGGATCATCCAATTCGGTCTTAGCAACTACGAGCGAGCATTCGCCTCTTTTCAAAGTGCCCTGGAGGTCGCGCGACGCAACCACGACCGAACTGCCGAAGGATTAATTCTTAACACGCTTGGTTCAGCATATCTGGTCTTAAATCAAAATCAGAAAGCGTTTGAGCACTTTGAGCAAGCGCTCGCCATCGCACGAGAGGTAAAGAATCGTCGAAATGAGTGTTTAGCTCTTGCGACGTTAGGCTTCGCCCGACAGCGGGTTGGAAAATATCAGCAGTCGATAGATGAACTTAATCAGGGGCTCGCAATATTACGAGAACTGAAAAATCGCTCGGGAGAGCCGGATTTCCTCGTCGCTCTGGGGATGGCCCACAGTCTTCTTAATGAGGAAGACAAAGCGATCGATTACTTCAAAAGAGCACTGGTCGGCGCGCGTGAGTTGAAGAGCCGGACAGAGGAGTGCATGGCGCTTGGCGGATTAGCCGAGAGCTATATCAAGTTGAAGCAGTTCGATAAGGCCAAGGTTTACTGCGAGCAGGCGCTGGCACTTGCTCGAATGGTGAAGAGTCGAGAAGGTGAAGCTGCCTTTCTCGCAATGTTGATGACGATCTGGAACGCGGAAAAGCAACCTGACCTTGCAATCATTTTGGGTAAGCAGTCAATAAACATCTTGCAGCAGATGCGCGTTCAACTCCAGGATCTCGATAAAAGCCTTCAACAAAGCTTTATTCAGGGCAGAAAGGATTTTTACCGGAGCCTCGCTGATTTGTTGGCGGAACAAGGGAGACTAGCAGAAGCACAACAAGTTCTGAATCTGCTTAAGGAAGAAGAATATTTTGAGTTTGTTCGTCGTGATGCCGAGGAAGGCTCTTTGAGGGGAGCACAAATTAACTTTACACCGGCAGAAGCAGAGGTCGAAAGGCAATTTTCGGAAGTGTCTACTCATGTTGCCGAGTTAGGCGCTCAACGTGCTGCGCTGCTGATGATGGTCACGCGAACTCCTGAACAGGAAAAGCAATTGTCTGAACTGGAAGCTAAGCTGGAAAGTGCCAATCAGGCGTTTCAGAGATTTTTGGATCAGCTGTCCAGCGAGCTCAAGAAAGACAAGACAGATAGTAACGATGTAACCACTCTTCGTGAGTCGCAGTCGCTGATGGACACGTTGCACGAACTTAATGCGGTGGCGCTCTACACGATCGTCGGCAAAGAGAAGTATCGCGTCATCTTGATCACTCCCGATGTGCAAAAGGCCTACGAGTATTCAATTACAGATGCCGAACTCAACAAGAAGGTCTTTGCATTTCGCGAGGTACTGCAGAACCCAAGTCTCGATCCTGTTCCCCAGGGACGGGAGCTTTATCGCATATTAATCGGGCCCGAGCTGGCGCGCGACATCGAACAGACCAAACTAAAAACGATTATGTGGTCGTTGGACGGGACGTTGCGTTATCTGCCGGTGGCCGCGCTGCACGATGGTGGGGCGTACCTCGTTGAAAACTACCGCAACGTTGTTTTCACGCTTGCCAGCCGGGACCATCTGAAGGATCCCGTAAGTCCAAAATGGCAGGTGTTAGGTGTGGGTGTGTCGCAGGCGCGAGAAGTCACTGATGAAGAAACTAAAAGGTCGTTTAAATTTCCTTCTTTGCCTGGCGTACGAGAGGAACTAGCCGCGATCGTCCGAGAGAACACAGCTACTAGCGTTGGAGTGCTGGGTGGCAAAGTGATGCTCGATGAAGCGTTCACCGCCGACGCTTTGAAAAGTTCACTACGCCTCCGTGGCGGTGAGCAGCCATACAAGGTCGTTCACATTGCCAGTCACTTCAATTTTCAACCTGGCGACGAGACAAAATCGTTCCTGCTGCTAGGCGACGGCACGTTGACCCTGGCTCGTCTTAAAGGAATGACGAATCTCTTCAGTAAGGTCGAACTCCTAACCTTATCGGCGTGTAACACCGCAACCGGCGATTCTGGACGTGAAGGGAAAGAAGTGGAAGGCTTTGCTGTGCTGGCCCAACGTCAGGGAGCTGAAGCGATTATTGCGACGCTTTGGCCGGTCAGCGATCCGAGCACAAGTGAATTGATGCAACAATTTTACCGTATTCGTGAAGAGAGCACTGGTGTGTCCAAGGCTGAGGCATTACGACAGGCCCAACTCACGCTGCTCAAGGGCGGACACTTCTCCTCGACTTCAAACGACAGCCAGCGTTCATCCGAGAGTGTGAATAGTGGCCCACCTCCAACGACTGCGACTCGATTCAAGCAAGCTCCTAATGCAAAATACAGCCATCCTTATTATTGGGCACCGTTTATTTTGATCGGAAATTGGAAATGATCGCGGGTGTCGGCTCTGCTTCAGATACCACGACAAGTTGGACGGCTTGGGCACTCCGTCCAGTGGTTCTGTTTGTAGGAACATACACCATCGTTGGAGTCCTCCACGAGCTGACCCATGCGTTAGTTGCCTATGCTTTGAGTGTGCCTTCCACACTGTTTCATGTTGGCGTAAATCTCGACCGTGCACACGGAACCCTAAATCAACTAGCTGTCATCGGCGTGGCCGGTCCGTTGTTTGCGCTGGTGATTGGACTCTTTAGCCTGGGTGCGTACACACGGACACATAACTCACGCTTAGGTCTCCCGTTGCTGTATCTCGTGATGTTCGGTCTGAGCACATTTTTCGGGAATCTCATGTCAACGGCTTTTGTCGGAGACTTCAGTCGTTTGGCGTTGACACTACAGTTACCCATGATGGTTCGTTACGCCGCGAGTGTCCTGGGCGCCCTCGCGTTGTGCGGCGTGTCCTTTCTCATTGGGATTGAATTGCGCACTTGGACCCCTGTCGGAGTGAGTGCCATAAAAGCCATGATTGGGATGATTGCGGTGCCTGCAATTCTCGGAACGGCAATTACGCTGTTGATTTCTCTACCGATGCCTTCTGCTTTTGCCTTTGCACGAATGGGAGAATCGTTATTTTGGATCGCTGCGGCTGTGGGAATAATGGTTAGTCGAAAGCATCCGACTGAAAGCCGGGGAAGGCTAGACTTAAGCTGGCCAGATATCACGTTACTGTTGGCGGCGGTTTTACTTGTAAGGCTGACGGTCCGCGGGATCACTTTTGCGCCATAGACTGGCTGCAGTAGTAATGCACAAGAAAACGCGACAGGCAGAATGACGGTAGGAATCTAGCCAGGGATCTTTGTCCCCAGCTAGAGTTGCAGTCTCGACTACTTAGAAACCCGACCCGACTTATTAAACTCCGGGGCATAGCTGGCCGCGAGGGCCCTTACTCGACCATACAACCCCTCTTCATTGAGACGAGCTAACGACAATAAGACCGGCGGAATACCCGAAGGCGATAACACCAACCAGCCCTCTATCTCACGCCAGACGACAAGCATGGACCATGGGACGCTGGCGTCGATCTTAGGACTCTTCACCCAAAGTTTCTGATCGCTAACTCCGTAGGTAACAGCGTCGCGCAGGTACAAGTGTTTGCGAAAGAGGCTGCGTGACCCAAACGATAATATTCGCGGGACGAAAGCAGTCAAAACCAGCAGACCCAAAAGAATCAAACCTATCAGCAGTGTATATCGAGTAAATAAGAGAAGGACGCCGGCTGCTCCTAACAGAGCCAACCTCATTTTTCTTGACGACAACGGCCTGGGTAGGACGCCCCACACGGCGACATATTGCGACTCGGTCAGCTTCACAGTGTTTTCAAAACTGAATTCGTCCATATACTTTCTAAACGCTAATACACGATTGCTTGCTATTATCCGCGACGAGGATGAAACGTGCCAGTGTTTTCGGGCGTCATCCTTTTCCTAATCCACCTCGCGCACCTGAATGTTTGGAGAGATACCACCTGCTTTAGCAGCGTGGTCACTCAGTTTCAACCTAACCCACCTCGCGCACGACGATGTTTGGAGAGATACCACCTGCTTTAGCAGCGTGGTCACTCAGTTTCAACCTAACCCTCCTCGCGCACGACGATGTTTGGAGAGATACCACCTGCTTTAGCAGCGTGGTCACTCAGTTTCAACCTAATCGACCAATACAAACCTCATGTGCGGAGGTTGCGGTTAGGCTGAA
>DATIBX010000821.1:0-10230 GCA_035457105.1 Pyrinomonadaceae bacterium | reverse complement strand
GTTTCTGAGTGGCCAGCGCTTCGTTGAACGTACCGCCTTCGCTCGCCTGGCGCAACTCCTGGCGCTTGGCTCTAAGCTGCTCTCGCAACGGTTTGTTGCTCTGTGCAAAGCTCTCGCGAATTTGCTTCATCTTAGCCTTCTGGTCATCAGTTAGATTCAGCTGGCGGAACATGCCATCGCGCATTCCTCCCCAGCCATGTTCTTTGCCTCGACCGCGCCACTCACGTTGAGTGCCGTGGCCCTTATCCTGATCGGTTGAAACCGATTGGGCCACTGCGATTGAGCCAGCCAAAGCAATTGCTGAGAGAGTAGCTATTGCCAGTGTCTTAAACCGTGGTTTCTTCATTTTTTTTAATTTACTCCTGGTTCGTTTATTAAGTTCGGGGAGCCCTCCAAACATTAAGACACCGATAGTTTCCCTGCGGTTACAGTCGGAAGAAATAAACCACCGGCTTTAGAGGTGAAAACGCAAGAATCATCCACAGATTACGCCGCTTACACAGATTCTTTGATAGAACAGCTTAATGCCGAGCCTTTTCCAAGAAGGAATCTGTGTGATCAGCGTAATCCGTGGACGATCATTTTATCTCGCGGACTTTTCACACAGTTCTGCGGTTACTGTTATTCAGTCAAGAGCGAAGGCACGATCCTCAAAAGCGGACAAATAACAGAACATTCCTTTGCATTTCTTTACGTTCACTGTAACCGAAACGTTACGGGTGGTGTCTAGCATGTTGTGGCGACTGACTTGCGTGTATTTGGTCGCATAGATCTTAACAGTGAGGAACGCCCGGTTTTCAGTCGGCGGTAAAGGCAAATGAAGCTAACACAACTAAGTTTTGTCCGTAAGGTACGAAACCTCAATCCTGGTAAGAAGACCCGACTCGCAATCGGACTCGGAGCTCTTTTGATCGTAGCGTTTGCCGGATTTGCTTTTTGGAGCAATCGGGCCAGCGCTGCTGAATACATGACCGCAAAAGCTGAACGCGGCAACCTACGCAATACTGTCACCGCAACTGGCGCTTTGCAGGCCGTGACAACCGTGCAAGTTGGTAGTCAGGCATCGGGAACAATCTCGGCTCTTTATGCTGATTTCAACTCGCATGTAAAGAAGGGCCAGGTTGTGGCTCAGCTTGATCCGGCCCAGGCCCAAGCCCAGGTGCAACAGTCGAAAGCCAACCTCGAAAACGCGAAAGCCAGTTTGGTCCAGGCTCGCGCGGCGGTGGTCCAGGCGCGCGCCGGAACTGCTGACGCGAAAGCTAAACAATTAGCAGCCAGGTCTACCGTGCAAAACCAACAGGCGGGCGTCTCAGGCGCGCAGGCAAATCTGGCCGTCTTGAAGGCGGAACGCGACGACGCTCTCAGTAATCTAAAACAACAGGAATCCCTGGTGACTGCCGGTGTAATTGCCAAGCGCGACTACGAGGTGGCCCAAACTGCTTACCGTACTGCCGATGCACGCTACAACCAGGCAGCGGCCCAATTGAGTCAGGCCCAGGTAAGTGAACAGTCGTCAGCCGGAGCGGGACAAGCTCAGGCAGACGCACAACTTGAGCAATCACAGGCCCAGGTGCAACAGGCTCAGGCTCAGGTACAACAGGCAGAAGCTCAGGTACAACAGGCGCAGGCGGCATTAAATCTCGCTGAAGTAAATCTCAGTCACACAACAATTTCTTCGCCCATTGACGGTGTAGTCGTGTCACGTGATGTGAACGTGGGCCAAACTGTTGCGGCCAGTTTGTCGGCCCCGACTCTATTTACGATTGCTAACGACTTAACCAAGATGCAGGTAATTGCAAACATAGACCAGGCGGACATTGGGCTGGTTGAGCAGGCGAAAGCCGCGACCTTTACAGTGGATGCATTTCCCAGCAAGGAATTTAAAGGAACAATCCAGGAGCTTAGGCTCAATCCGCAAAACGTGCAGAACGTCGTCACGTACAACGTAGTGTTCAATGTCGACAATCCTGAACAGCAATTGAAACCCGGTATGACAGCGAACCTTACGATCACGATAGACGAGCGCAACAACGTATTAAAGGTGCCCAACGCTGCGTTGAGGTATCGACCGCAGAGCACAAATACTCAAAACCGAGCGAGCGGAACTGGTGGAAACCAGGCCGGCCAAGGTCAACGTCGCCAGCAAGCGCAAAACAATGCAACAGGCGATGGACAAGGACAGGCAGACCGCGTTACTCCAGCGACTTCGCCAGTGCTGGCTGGCCAAACCCGGATAATCTGGGTGCTGGGAGCCGATAAGAAACCGCAGCCACGAAGAATTGTTGTCGGTCTGAGCGATGGATCCGCAACTGAAGTTGTATCCGGTAATTTGCAGGAGGGCGAAGTAGTGATCATCGGAGAAACTATTTCTGGTGATACCCGACCGCAGACGACACAAACAGCTCCCGGCTTTGGTGGCCAAAGAACTGGTGGTGGTTTCGGTGGCGGCGGCCCTCGAAGATAACCTGACGTCGCAAGCGTGAGAGGCGACGATGTAGGTCGCCTTTCTATTCCAGAATGAAATTGGTGCAACGTTCTATCGACTAACTTTGTAAAGGGCAATCATGGCGGCGATATTAGAACAACCTGTAGAGCGGCCGGCTGGAGAGTTGAATGTCAGCAAGACCTCTGAATCCAGAATGGTGATCGAGTTGGACCATATCCACAAGACCTACACGATGGGAGATGTGGAGGTGCACGCATTACGTGGCGTCTCTCTCACGATTAAAGAGGGAGAGTTCGTTGCGATTATGGGCGCCTCGGGCTCCGGCAAGTCTACGACAATGAATATCATCGGTTGTCTGGATAGACCGACTCGAGGCACCTACATCCTTGATGGACAGGATGTCTCCGAGATGAGCAAGGACGAACGCGCCGATGTGCGTAGTCAAAAAATAGGATTTGTCTTTCAGGGATTCAACTTGCTGTCGCGAACCTCGGCCATGGAAAACGTCGAGCTGCCGATGTTATACGCGGGCTTGGACACCCTGGAACGTCATAAACGAGCCTCCGAGGCATTGGTTGCAGTTGGTCTGGCCGGCCGCGAGCAGAATCATCCAAACCAGTTATCCGGTGGCCAGCAACAACGTGTAGCGATCGCGCGGGCACTCGTGAATCATCCGGCGCTAATTCTGGCAGACGAGCCAACCGGAAATCTCGACTCCCGCACTTCAATTGAAGTGATGGAGATTTTTCAACGCTTGAATCGCGAGCAAGGAATTACGCTCGTGCTCGTTACACACGAATCGGATATTGCCGAGTACGCGAAACGAGTAGTCGTGTTCAAAGACGGCAAGATCAAAAAAGACTACGCCGTCGAGCATCCGCGTGATGCAGGGCAGGAATTAAAGAGCCTGCCGGTGATTGAAGAGGACGAGGACGACGAGTAATCGAGCGTTAGCCCTCTTCGGAGCATATATATGAACTTCTTTATGATCGTTCGAATTGCCTATCGCGCGCTGGCTCGTAACAAAATGCGAGCGGCGCTGACAATGCTTGGCGTAATCATCGGCGTCGGCGCAGTGATCGCGATGGTCAGCATCGGACAAGGCGCTCAGGCATCAGTGCAAGCGCAAATTTCGAGTTTTGGCACAAACCTTTTATTCGTTAGTGCGGGGGCACAAAATGTCGGCGGCGTTCGCAGCGGCACTGGCGATAGCGGTACCAACACTTTGACGGAAGACGACTTGCAAGCGATACAGCGTGAAGTTCCCAGCGTATCTGCGCTCAGTCCGATGATAAATTCGAGATCGCAGTTAGTTGTTGGAAATCAAAACTGGAATACATCGATTCAGGGTGTGAGCGAACAACTGCCAAGTATCAGAAAATGGACCATCGAGAGCGGAGAATTTTTTACTGACTCGGATGTTAAGTCGGCTGCGCGCGTCATCGTCGTCGGCCAAACGATTGTCGATAATCTCTTCTATGGCACTGATCCGATCGGCCAGTACATTCGTGTAATGGAATTGCCGTTTCGAGTAGTTGGCGTGTTAGGCCGCAAAGGTCAGGATGCACAGGGACGTGACCAGGATGACATCGCATTTGCACCTTATACGACTGTGCAAAAGAAGCTGCTGGGAACGACTCGTATCCAGATCGCTTATGTATCAGCGATCTCATCAGATGCTACCTACACAGCTCAATTGCAGATCACCGATTTACTTCGTCAAAGACACAAGTTATCTGGCGGTCAACCAGACGACTTCACAGTGCGAAATATGTCTGACGTGGCTGAGGCTGCCAACGAAACTAACAGCATCATGACCTGGCTCTTAGGTAGTATCGCTGGTGTGTCGCTGCTCGTTGGTGGCATCGGAATCATGAACATCATGCTTGTTTCAGTCACCGAACGAACACGAGAAATCGGCATTCGTATGGCCATTGGTGCGAGATCTTCAGCTGTTCGCACACAGTTCCTGATCGAGTCGATTGTTCTCAGTTTGACGGGTGGCATCATTGGAATAATTCTGGGGATCATCGCGTCTCTCGTAATTCCGAAAGTGCTCGGTTGGCCAACTTTGGTGTCGACGACCGCAATCGTGGGATCGGTCGTATTCTCGGCGGCTGTGGGAATCTTCTTCGGTTATTATCCGGCACGAAAGGCCGCAGCGCTCGATCCGATTGATGCACTGAGATACGAGTAACTCACGGCTATTCGAGTGGATTACTCGGTGCACCCTTTGTGTTCTCGGTGTCTCTATGGTGGTTGGTCTTACAAACTGAGATATCCACCACAGAGACACCGAGAACACAAAGGTTGCACGGAGAAATCCACTCTAAAGAAGACACAAGGTGGGACAGATTAAAGCCAAGTTAAAACCACTACCTGCTTCGCGTTATAGTCTTAAAACATTATCAGCGGTTATCATGCGCCCATGAACCTTCGTAAACGTCTCCCTGGCGTGAACTTCTTTGTCACGCTCGCCCTAATTCTCTGCGTTGTCAGCTGTCAACTTGCTCAATCTCGCCGCAACGATAACCAGAGGACTCTACGAGCAAAAAGACCACGTCTTATCTTACTGATCGCAGTCGACCAATTTCGTTACGACTACATCGAGCGGTTCCAGGATCTCTTTGGACCGAATGGATTCAAACGACTTCTGAGAGACGGCGCATCGTGGACTCAGTCAAATTACGACCATTTTCCGACCTATACAGCACCGGGACATGCAACGATGATGACTGGCGCTTATCCTGCGGAATCCGGGATTGTTGGCAACGAATGGACCGATCGAACTTCTGGAAAAAGAGTTACGAGCGTTTCCGATGATGGGGTAAAACTCCTCGGCGGTGGTCCATCAGAGATGGGAGCGAGTCCATCCCGTCTGATGTCTTCTACGGTCGGCGATGAATTAAGACTGGCAACTAACGATCGTTCCAAGGTGATTGGAATTTCCAACAAAGATCGTTCGGCAATCCTGCCAGCGGGTCGTCACGCCAATGCGGCCTACTGGTTCAGTAGTGCGTCCGGCAATATGGTTTCGTCCACGTATTACTTTAATGAATTGCCGGCGTGGGTAACGAGCTTTAACAATGCCCGACCGGCTGATAAATTTTTTGGCGCCAAATGGGACCGCCTTCTCGGCGAAGCGGAATACTTAAAAAGAGCCGGTTCGGACTCTCCGCCCTGGGAAACCGTCTCGAAAAGCACCGGTGATACAAACGCATTTCCTCACATTATCACTGGAGGCGCGACTCAGCCTGGACCAGTCTTCTATAACGCACTCGATTTTTCGCCGTTCGGAAACGACCTGCTGGTCCAATTCGCGCAGCAGGCGATTGTCAATGAAAACCTAGGTCAGGACGACGATACCGATGTATTGACTGTCAGTCTTTCAGCAAACGATCACGTGGGTCACCGCTTTGGGCCTTACAGCCAGGAAGTAATGGATATGACTCTGCGCGTGGACGGGCAAATCGCCAACCTCCTCGATTTCGTTCAAACAAAAGTAGGACTATCAAACACGCTCGTGGCAATGACTGCTGATCATGGCGTATCACCGATTCCTGAACACGCAGCAGTACTTGGGCTGGGAGGGGCGAGATTAAAGTGGGAAGACATCATAGGCGCAATTCGAGCAGCACTGACAGCGCGCTATAACCCTCAAAATAAATCTCCTGACCCCTCGCTTGACTACATCTTTAAAGAAGATGTCAGAGGTAGTGTGAGAGAGGCTTTTATTAATGGAAATATCTATCTTAACTATGCAGCCCTGAAACGCGATGGTATCTCGACAGATGAGGTCGAACAGGTAATTGGACGAGCCGCTTTAACAGTTCCGGGAATTGCGCGCTACTTCACTCGCAGCCAGCTGCAAAGAGGTGCTGCGTCTTTTACTGATCCGATTGAACGTCGAGTGTTACACGGCTTCTACCCTAGTCGCAGTGGCGATGTAATTCTGCTCGCGGAGCCATACAAATACCTGGCGGAAACCATCACCGCGACGCATGGGTCTCCTTATGCTTACGACACTAACGTGCCCACGATAATCATGGGTGCCGAAATAATTCCCGGTCGATACTACGAACCAGCAGCTCCTTCGGATATAGCACCAACACTCGCGGCAATCCTTGGGATAACAGCACCAAGCGGCTCCGTAGGGCGTGTTTTGCTCGAAGCCCTCCAAAAATAAGGGGTCAAATTAGTTAATGGGCCGTAACCTTTTTCTCCTACTCCAGTTTTACAGTTAAGAAAGCTGGTGCGAGGACCAGATTTGAATCAGGTGAGTGAAATCGACGAGAGACTGCTGATTGAAGCGGCCCAGCAAGACCCCAGCCGCTTTGCGGAGCTCTACGAACTGCACTTTCACCGCATCTATGCGTACATTTCCAGGAGAGTGCGAGACCGCTCAGAGACGCAGGATTTGACGGCACATGTCTTTCAACAAGCCCTCGCAAATCTCGGGAAGTTCAGCTGGCGCGGTGCTCCGTTCTCTTCGTGGTTATTTCGGATCGCGGCAAACGCGATAGCAGACCACGCGCGGAAATTACCACGTGAGTCAGACGTCGAAGCATCGCCGATCAGCAACACAAACACCGAGATTGATTTTGAAGAGAGCGAAAGACTGGCGTGTGTTTACCAGGCAATCGAATCATTGCCGAACGATCAGCGACGCGTAATAGTCATGCGGTTCGCAGATGAGAAAAGTATTCGGGAGATAGCCAGGGAACTGGGACGAAGTGAAGGAGCCGTGAAGCAACTGCAGTTTCGAGCCTTGGAAAATCTTCGCGGCACAGTCAGCGAGAAAGCAAATGGCTGAACGACCAATCAACGACCAACTTGACGACCTCGTTACCGAGATATTGGCGGGTGAGCGTCCTGATCTGTCAAACGCGGATCCGTTGGTTGCTCAGCTATCTGAGGTTGCAACTGAACTGCGCGGACTTCCAAGCACCTTCTTCTACCAGGAATTGAAAGAACAATTGACGAGGAGTAGTGAGATGAGCAGCACCGGACAAAAGATTGATCCGATGACAGTGCGCAGGTTTTCAACATATATCTGTGTCTCGAACGCCAGTGCCGCGATCGATTTTTATATTGCCGCGTTCGGAGCTACAGAGCTGATGCGTCTAGCCGAGCCATCGGGCAAGATTGGCCACGCCGAACTGCAGATTGGTGAGTCAACTTTGAAGATTTCTGACGAGTACCCGGAATACGGAGCGCTGAGTCCGCAAAGTCTCGGAGGCTCTCCCGTAAAACTTCATCTTCAAGTTGAAAACGTTGACGATTTTGCACGTCGAGCAGTGGGCGCGGGCGCTGTTATTATCCGGCCCATCGAAGATCAGTTTTATGGGGACCGGGCAGGTCACTTGCGCGATCCGTTTGGGTACACATGGATCGTAGCCAGTCATATTAGAGACGTATCGGCGGCCGAGATGCAGGAGCAATTTGATTCCTTCAGCAAACCAAAGCAGGTTCCAGCAAGACGCGAAGGCTATCACAGTGTTACGCCCTACATTACAGTGCAAAAGGCACCTGAACTTGTCGACTTTGTTAAGCAAGCTTTTGGAGCAACTGAGGTTTTCAGAACTACTGGATCTGCAGGCGGTCTCCATAGTGAAGTGCGTATCGGAGAGTCGATGGTAATGATTGGTGGTGGACCAGGAATGACTGAGCGGCCTTCTGCTATACATCTTTATGTGCCGGACGTGGACGAGACTTTTCGGCGAGCTATTGCCGCGGGCGCTACGTCCTTATTTGAACCCGCCGATCAACCTTACGGCGAACGTTCAGGTGCGGTGGAAGACCCAAGCGGAAACCGCTGGTACATTGCGACCACCGTAGTTCCCTTGAGCCAAATTGATAAGGATCTGCACACGGTGACGGTCTATTTCCATCCGCCGAAGGCCCAGGAACTGATCGATTTTCTGACTAACGCTTTTAACGCACAAGAGATTATGCGTTCAGATTCGGGTGATGGGGCCATCTACCACGCCAAGGTTCGGATCGGTGATTCGGTGATAGAGATGGGCGATGCACGATACGAGGGCCAGGCGCTGCCGACAGCAATCTACCTCTATGTCGACGATGTTGATGCTACCTATGAGCAGGCGCTGCGTGCTGGTGGTACTTCGGTGATGCCTCCAGCGGACCAGCCTTATGGTGATCGGAATGCGTGGGTGCAGGATCCTTTTGAGAATATTTGGTATATAGCGGCGACAATTTCGTGAGGCTTTTGGCCTTTGGTCTTTGAGCTTTGAGATCTACTGTGTCCAAGTCGCTGTTACATCAACTGATTGGACCAAGCGTCGCCTTAAATAAATCTCAAAATATCAAAGACCGAAGGCCAAAGGCCCAAGACCTACCTACTATACTTCCTCACATACTCAGGAATCGCGACTCCGTCTGGCACCCGCGGATCCTTGATTGGTTCGCCAGGGGTTAATTTCAATGGGAGCACACCGGCCCAGATTGGTAAAGCGTAATCCTCTTCATCATCGATAGGCGGTCCAGTTCGAACCTTCGCCGACGCTTCAGTTAAAGGTAAACACAAAACTGTCGTCTGCTTTAATTCATTCTCATTTGGTTCTCGAACATCATTCCAGCGACCGCGGATCACCTGCTCTGAGAAGGCAAGCAGTGCAGCATTTTTTTCGGCTAAATCGTCGACGCAAATGGCCCGGCCGAAAACAACGACAGACCTGTAGTTAATTGAATGATGAAAGGCCGAACGTGCAAGAACTAACCCGTCGACCAGGGTAACTGTGACCGACACATCGATTCCTTCCGACAGTGTCCTCAACATGCGACTTGCCTGCGAGCCGTGGACATAGAGTTTGTCGTCTGCACGAGCGTAGCCGGTTGGAATAACGACGGGCTTGCCTTCAAATACAAAACCGACGTGGCAGATGAACCCTTCATCCAGAATGGCATATACGGTTTCGTGTTCATAATGGCCGCGCTTGGGGAGGCGTTTAAGTGTGGTCCGGTCAGTCTTCGGGAATGTCATGAAGCTGATATTAATTACTTTCGTCGGAAATAGTAAATGTATCAACCGAGAACCGACTACGGACCACTCAAAACATTCCTATTGACAGCAGATTGCAGTTACTGTTTTCTGTACGGGTTTTTGGCGGACTGCCGAGTTTAATCTAGAAGATATTCCATGAGGTGGGGCGCCCACGGAGTGACGCCCCTACAGCTAATCGTTTTCAGGAGAACATGATGCATTTTCGTAAAGCCCTGGCCGCTATTTTTCTGTCTGCTCTCTGCTTCGTTTATACCGTGGTCGCGCAGGATGGAGTCAATAAATCAGCAATTGAAAGTGCCTACTCAAAACTCGAATGGCGCAGTATTGGTCCAGCCAACATGGGTGGCCGAGTGGCTGACATTGAAGGTGTACCCGGCGATCCAAACATTGTTTACGTGGCCACTGGCTCAGGCGGGCTCTGGAAAACTACGAACGCCGGTACGACCTGGAAACCTATTTTCGAGCGTCAAGGGACCATCTCGATCGGCGATATTGCTCTCGCTCCTGGAAACCCAGACGTTGTTTGGGTTGGCACAGGTGAATCGAACGTTCGCAACAGTGTCTCTTTCGGAGATGGTGTCTACAAATCCACCGATGGCGGAAAGACCTGGAAAAACACCGGCCTTAAAGAGACGGAACATATTTCGGCAATTGCCATAAACCCGCAGAATCCGGATATGGTCTACGTCGCAGCGTTGGGACACGCCTTTGGTCCAAACGACGAGCGTGGTGTGTTCATGACCTCCGACGGCGGAAAGAC
>DATIBX010000820.1:0-3664 GCA_035457105.1 Pyrinomonadaceae bacterium | reverse complement strand
CGGCGAAACGGATATCCGGTAAACCGCGCGGCACGATTCTCATCAAAGAATTTAGATTTTACGCAGAAGGCAAACCACTCATCTCACGATGAATGAATCGACGCTTAAAGGAAGGGCTGGCGCCCCTCTCTTTTTATTCAGGTTGGCCTGACTGAACAGGGCCGATACGATACGGCCGCATCATTTCGTTATCCTCATGCTCTACGATATGACAGTGCCAGACAAATTGGCCTGCTGTATCGAATTTCGCTCGCACGCGCGTGACCTCACCAGGATATGCAATCACAGTGTCTTTGAAACCGGTTTCCCAGGGCTCCGCAAGTCTGACATCACCCGTTAGTTGCACGGGCTGCAACGGCTCTTCTGATTCATCATCGAGGATCAGCGTCTCGCGGTTAAGCACTTCGAATGCCACTTCGTGGATGTGCATCGGATGCGCGTCGGCCGTGAGATTGAAGAATTCCCAAACCTCTGTCGCGCCCACGGCCGGGTTTTCGCTGACTTCGTCGGCCCACATCTTATGCATGGCATTTCCATCGTTATCCACGTTGCCCAGCATGGCTTCTATTGGACCATCGAAGCCGACCTCGGGGATTACTTCCCCCTTCTCCAGCAGTGCGAGGCGTCGCGTAGACGTTTCGGATGGAAGCGGCGTAATAGGCGGAAGTGTCAGAAACAGTGGCGGCGTTGTCGCATCTGAGCTGATCGGTGGCCCAACACGAAACTCCAGCACCTGCCCGGTTGAATTCGAATCTGCCGCGTCGAAGTCCGCGTTCGGGACGCCACCTCCGAACGGCTCATCCGGGCCCACATTGCCGAGTACGAAATTGCCTTGCGGCACGTGAGTAAAATCAACGATCAGATCGGCACGTTCAGCCAAGGCCATCAAGAGACGATTACCATGATCCTCAGTCAGGTTAACGGGAGCGGCGAGGAAGCCACCTTCATTGCCAATTTGCCAAACCTCGACGCCTGGGATGTTGTTGAAGTCAAGAATCAGAAAACGTGATTGGCATCCGTTCAAAACGCGGAAGCGATAGCGGCGTTGCTCAACATTAACATAAGGCCAGGTGTTGCCATTGACCATGATCATGTTGCCGAAGAATTCTGGGTTCCAGATGGGCGAGATTTCATTTTCAGGAATGAACGGCTGCAGGAATTCATCAAAGAAGGCGCGCGAGTCTGGATAGAATAACGAGCCATCGATATTGAAGGAGCGATCTTGAATCGCGAGAGGAATTTCATAGTAAGTTTTATTGGATGGAAACTTGTCGTTTTCCCGTGGCGCCGGTCCTGGCAGAATGGCAGGCGTACCAAAGCGGTTGTCGAGCACTGCGTCATCTCCGGACGGACCGCCACGGATGATATAAAAGCCGGCTGGGCCAGCGTACACATTAAGACGAGTCATGCCGAGTGCATGATCGTGGTACCAAATGGTCGACGCCCGGTTGAGGTTAGGATATTGAAATGTCGCAAAGCCGCGTCCCCAACTCACCTCGAACTTTTGCGCAGCTTTGCCTTTGAAGAAGTCGTACCAGGTACCCCGATCAGCGAAACCAGTTGGGATATCTCCAGCATCCGGAAGATACCAACTTTCTGCATACCCATCCGATTCATCGCCTACGCCCACTGCTCCGTGAACGTGCGTTACGATTGGCACGGGTCCGGTGTAGCTGGTGTATTGCGTGTTCGGATCTGTGAAGTTGGCCAATGGCACATACGTCTTGCCTGTGAAGTCCGGGCGCATATCACGATCTGTCGTACCTCCGGCTGGATTGGCCCAGTGAAGTGTCGGATCTACGGGCAGCAAATGAGGAAGGAAATTTCCATTCGCGTCCCTGAGGTCATTGATCCACTTCACTCGCACTGGCGTATTCCATTTTGCTTCGATCGTCAACGAAGGTGCATTGTGAAGCAGCAACCCTCGTTTGCTTTCCGCTAATACTGCGCCGTAGCCCCAAACAGTCGTTTGCGGCAGACCGGCCGGCAGAATTTGCTGGCTGATCTGCTTCATCGAAATCTCGTAGTAGTCGACATTCTTGCCGCCGCGCTGTATTAGTTTGCCAGCCCTCGGCATCGCAGGCGGAATCAACAGCGGCGTCTGGAACTTTGGCACCATATTCGGGTCGAGTGTTCCACCCGGTATTTGTGCGAGCGCCTCGAGAACTCCCAGTTTATTAAAGGCGTACCAGGTCAGTGCCGTGCCCGCGGTGTATTTTAGAAATGTTCGTCGGGTGATCATGATGTATGACTCTCTTCTGAGATACCTCTTCAATTAACTGCTCAAGCGTCGCACACGGCAGGTGCAGATAACTGCCACGAGCAACTGCTGTGCTTCGGCAGAAGGATCAGAGATTTGTTTTCCAGTTTTGCAACGGTTATTCCATCAAGGTTGGACCTCTGTTTGTTGTTATTTGCTTTTCCGCGTTATTAATGACCGTGGATTACAAAAGATATTGTGATGTTCTTCGGCAGGCAGCCGAGGAGTTGCAGTTTCGTGGCTGACGACGGGCACGTGACATGCGCGTTTTCTCGCAACGAGGAGCGTAACCTTCCACAGAATACGCCCGCCTAAAGAAGGTCCGACTCTTAAGGCAAGGCCAATCGCGAGCATTTGTTGCTGGCCTACCCCGGCATATCGCTTGCACTCTCATCGAGGACAACTTTTGCAGTTCTTCCACAACAGAGGCACTCGTTGGCAGATCTGTTGAGCCAGTCGTGTCTCTTCATGCAAGAAACAACTGAGAGGGGAAAAGAAATGAGCACTATGGTGAGCAAGCAAGCTGATCTCGCCGGTCCCGGAATTGGTAATTACGAGGACTTGGAAAAAGTTCTACCTCATGATTACGATCCTTTACTCAGTCCAAAGGACACACAGCGGGCCATAACTATTCTTAAGAGGTACATCGAAGATAATCTCTGCCGCCAACTCAACCTTATGCGCGTTGAGGTCCCCCTGATCGTCGACGTCGAGAGTGGAGTAAACGATTATCTCGACCGCGATGGGTCTCGCACTCCAGTTGAGTTCCACATCTCTAACGACAATGAAAAACATCCGCTCGATGCTCAAGTGGTGCAGGCTGCCACTAAATGGAAGCGCGTTGCTCTGAAGCAGTTTGGCATGAAGCCTGGTGAGGGCCTTATCACGGATATGCGAGCAGTGCGTAAGGATTACTTCCTTGATCATGATCATAGTGCCTATGTGGACCAGTGGGATTGGGAGAAGTCCATTAGAGCCGACCAGCGTAATTTGAATTATCTGACAGAGACGGTGGAGAGTATCTGGGAAGTTATTAAAGGTGCTGAGATCTTTATTCAGGGACTCTTCCCACAAATAAAGACAGATAAGTATCCAAAGCTACCTGAGAAGCTGACGTTCATTCATGCCGAGGAGTTACTGGCAAGGTATCCCGACCTACCGCGAAAAGCCCGCGAAACGGCAATCCTACAGGAGTTTCCGGCTGTTTTTATTTACGGCATTGGTTGGATACTGGACGACGGTTACCCGCACGAGATGCGAGCCGCGGATTATGATGACTGGGTAAGCGAGACCACCGGCGACAATGGCCGAAAATTTCACGGACTGAATGGAGACATTCTCGTCTGGAATCCGGTGACACGGCGTCGCCACGAACTCAGTTCCATGGGTATCCGCGTTAACGCT
>DATIBX010000819.1:0-26817 GCA_035457105.1 Pyrinomonadaceae bacterium | reverse complement strand
GTCTGCGTTAGCACCAGTGCAAATAGGAATTCGTTCCACGAGACAATCAAACAAAAAACGGCAGTCGCAGCCAGCCCGGGCGCAACTAGTGGCAAGATTACACGCCACAGCGCACCCAGCCTCGAGTCGCCATCGACCATCGCCGCTTCTTCCAGATCACGGGGCACTTCAGCGAAAAACCCGCGCATCATCCAAATGACAAACGGCAGATTGAAACCGGTATAGACGATGATCAAGGAGAGTCTGGTATCGAGCAGGCCCAGATCTCTCATCATCAAAAAGAGAGGTACGGCCGTGACAATCGCGGGAAACATTCTGGTGGAAAGAATCCAGAGCGAGAGTTTTCGATCGAGGCGCCACGGAAGTTCGAACCTCGCGAGTGAATAAGCGGCCAGCGTTCCAATGACCAGCGCACAAGTAGTTGATGCTATCGCTACCAG
This sequence comes from Pyrinomonadaceae bacterium, assembly GCA_035457105.1. Lineage (GTDB taxonomy): Bacteria > Acidobacteriota > Blastocatellia > Pyrinomonadales > Pyrinomonadaceae > PSRF01. Next base: position 26,377 of record DATIBX010000819.1, on the reverse strand, counting down.
CGCGCTGGTGATCAGGTATTGAACAAACGCACGGGCCACGAACGCGTCGTAGTAATGTTCGAGTGTCGGTGGGAAGAACAACCAGCGCGGTGGGTTCGCAAACTGATCAACCTCTCGTTTGAGCGAAATTGTCAGCATCCAATAAACCGGGGCTATTGCTGCAACCATCGCGATCACCAGCATCAGGTATTTAAAGCTGCGAGCTAAAGGTTGTCTCACGCAACACTCTCACGAGACTGAAGTAACCGAATGTAGACCGTGCTGATCAAGTTTGTGATGATCAGGAGCACGAATGACATAGCAGCTGCGTAGCCAAAGTCGGTAAAGCGAAACGCAGCACGATAGATGTACAGGCTCACTGTCTCGGTTGCGAAACCCGGACCACCTTCAGTCAGGATAAAAATCTGATCGAAGACTCGCAGTAAATCCATCGTCCTTAATAACAGAACAATCAGGATGGCTGGCTTGAGTAATGGCAGAGTTACATGACGAAAGGTTTGCCACGAGCTTGAGCCGTCGACTCGGGCCGCTTCGTAAGGCTCCTGCGGTATTGCCTGCAACCCGGCGAGTAAAACAAGGAAAACAAATGGAGTCCACTGCCAGACGTCGACTGCTATTACCGCCGCGAGAGCAAGTCGAGGCGAGGCAGTCCAGGTGAGTTGTTCGGTATTCACTCCGAGCTGACGCAGGACGCCATTGATGGTGCCGAAGTTTGGGTTGAACATCAGCCGCCAAACGACCCCGACTACAACTGTAGGGAGCATCATCGGTATCAGCAGCGTGGCCCGAAAAAAGCGTCGTCCACGAATGCTCGAGTTAAGGAGCAGTGCGAGACCAAAGCCCAGGAAGAACTCAACGAGCAATGCCGCGACAGCGTAAATTAATGTGTGCGCCATGGCGTCCCAAAAGAAGTGATCCATCAAGAGACGCTCAAAGTTACCAAGTCCCCAGACTGGGCCGGCAGGGCTGTCTGTTTGTAAAGAGATTTGCACCGAATAGATAAGAGGATAAATCGAAAGCGAGAGCAGCACCGCCAGCGCCGGTGCAATCATAAGTAGGGCCAATCGGAGATTGTGTCTACTGTCGCTGAAGGATCTTTTCAATTTCTGCGTTAGCCTGGTTCATCGCATCTTCCGCTGTCAACTCGCCGCTGTTTGCTTTTGAGAGGAAGATGCCGAACGCGTTTTCAATTTCATTCCACTGCGGTGTGCGCGGTCGAGGTCTGGAGCTTTCCAGCGATCTGAGTTGAGCTGGATAAGTGGGATACCGAGCAATCAAGTCTGGATCCTTGAATACCGAAGTCCTTGTCGGCGGATTACCGCGTTGCGCTGACAATTTCATTTGCTCGGCACTGGTAGCCCAAAGCAAAAAATCCATGGCCGCGTCTACATTTTTACTATCCTTCGGAATGGCGAGTAACCAGTTACCGATTTCCGCCTGGCCCGGTTTGTCGCCGCTCGGAAGAATTGTGAAGGCCATCTTTCCGATCACCTTCGATCGAGCCGGATCAGCAAATGGACCAATCCATGCCGGCCAGTTGATCGACATCGCTGCGGTTCCCTGCAGCAAGTGAGCGCCCACATCGTCGGCATTGAAACTGGCGTAACCGGGCGGCGAGAACTTACCGAGCTCGAGCATGAACTTGAGTGCAGCAATTCCTTCGCGACTGTTAACCGTTGCCTTGCCATTCGAGTCGAACATCTCTCCGCCAAAAGCCCAAAAGATTGGCATGAAGTCTGCAACTGCGGCGTTGCCCTGGGCTGCTCGCATCACGTACCCATAAATTTGATTGCCATCTCCAGCTTCCGCTTCCTGAATTTCTCTGGCGCCACTCAACACGTCGTTCCACTTAACAGGTTCTGAGAGGCCGTGTTTGTCGAAAAGATCTTTCCGATAGAAGAAGAGTTGCGAGTTTCCAACGTAGGGGAGGGCGAAGAGATTTCCCGTTTGATAAGGATGCCGGCAGAGCGCGAGGGAGGTTGTCACAAAATCACTGTCTGGTTGAGTCTGTCCGCGTTTTTGTAGCAGCGGAGTCAGGTCGGTAAGGAACTGTTTTGAGGCAAAACGAGGGAACCATGGATCATCCAGCATGATCACGTCGTAGGCGCCGGTATGCGCGTTAAAGTCCAACTGTTCCTTTTCAAAAAGATTCGCGTAAGGGAATCCGGCGATATTCACGTGAATCCCAGTTTGCTTCTCGTAATCGAGCGCCGCTTGTTTGAGGGCGTCCCCTTCAACGCCGGAATTGACGGCGAGTCTTATTTGTTTTTGGTTGGGGCGGCAACTGGTTAGCAGCAGAAGGGAAATCGAGATAGTGACGACGTGACGGAAGAAATGGGTTAGTTTCATGTGACGGTTAGGTCCAGTGACTGAATGCGCCGAGTTCGGTCCAGCGAACAGATTCTTCTGGTTAGTTGGCAACGTCAGTTCGCGATCCCGCTTCGCTCACTGGTTATGAATACAGGATTGATTCGCGCGTGATAAAGCGCAACCTAGGATTCGCTCGAACTCCGCTTCGCCAGGAAAAAAGAGATCAACGTTGAATAGATGAGTCCAAAAAACATCGCGCCAATCCCGAGGCCGGCGAACGCCTGAAGAGCCACTTTCCATGTTGTCGATTGTGGGGCAGCCATTTGGTCGCCCGCCATGAATTGTGGACCAATCAGAAGAAGCGCGCCCGAAAAGAAAATTGATGCCGCAATGGCATAGACGAACGAGATAGCCACTCCCGTTTTTATTCCCTCTTTAAAACTGACTTTCTCTTTTCTAATGCGCTCCAACTCTTTTAAGCCCAGATAAATGCTCACGAATTGTAATAGGTTGAAGAACGTCACGGTCCCGATGCTGTGAAGCGGAGAATTCAGATTTGGGACCAGGACGTGGGTGACAATTACCCAGGCCATGACCCCGATAGCGATGATCATTCCGTACTTGATAGCGAGTTTTGTGGTCATTGTACTCGTCCCGTCAGACTTATTACTCAGCCCAGAATGGCAGGCGCACGTAAGCTACCGAAAAACTGTCATTTAGACCATAGTCGCGCTTAACGGAAGCAGCTGGATCAAAAAAAGAACTGCCCGGTAGATCGTTCGTCCGTTCCATCGAAAACCAGCCCCACGGTGGTCGCGCCATGTTTTCTCCGCCTACTTTTCCAAGAAATGCGCAACCTATCTTTCCGATGTCTATAGTTTTAGTCGTAGGTGTTTTGTCTTTCAGGCTCAAAGTGATCGTGATCTTTCCATAATCGTTAGTCACGCCATAGACTTTCTCATCTTTCTTACGCGCTAGATTCCAAAGGACCTTCAACGAGACTAAGTCGTAGCCTACCGACGCTTTACAGGGAGCTGCAGCCAGTTCCCGGCAATTAGCATCAAGCCGAGCCGGATCAGCAGCTCGACCGGTAAAGGTGTAGCGCAGGAATTCCTTTTTCGCGACTTGCCTGGCAACTCCAGTGAAGGCCTCGATACCGTGACCTTTGGGTTCGATATACAAAACCGGATGTTGTTCTTCCAAGCTGATCGCCGAAAAGTTTTCCTGTTCGACGCCGGCCGCGGCGTAGTGCGAGTAGGTGTTGTGATGAAGGGTTTCGACGAATCTTACTTGCGCGTGGTCGAGGTTTTTGCCTTTTTTCTCTACCGTTACCAACGCGCCTTCCATGTCATTTTCATGGGCCAGAGTCGCTTCGTCAGCCAGACCAGTGGGATCGTACTTTCCTCCTCGCTTAACTCCTTCCCGGATAAGTTCGCTGAGAATTGCGCCACGCACTTCACCGCCTTTGTAATCACGAGGATGGAAAACCGCGTATTGAATAAAGTAATGGGTGGAGGTTTCGGCAACAGAATAATAGACGTAGGCGTTTAACGGGATACTCTCGTTGCCTCCATTTTCCCAGTTATTATCACCGCGCCAATCGCCGTCGAAGTCGAAGTTGGTGATGTAGTCGCTGCGTGGTCTATCGCCAAGAGCCTGGTAAAAGATGGGAGCGAACCGAGCAGCAATCTCTCGATCGGCATCGGCCGACTTCTCGGTTCTGTCTTCACAATAGCTCGCACGCGGATTAGCATTAAAGGCTAATACAGCCGCGACAATAATCATTAAGAGCCGGGATATTTTCATTCGAGCGATCAATTAGGAGCTATGGACTAGTCTATTCCCAGGCTGGCCTGCTTTCTCCGCTCTCGTCATGCAAGTATGGCGCCCAGGTGAGAGTCAACAACTTGATCGAAATATTTGCTTTGGTGGGCTTCAAACTAACCTTGCCGAGCTCTTCGGTCTGAACGTCAAAAGTGCGATCCAGTTTTTCTGTCTCTGATTTAAATTCATCGTCCAGACTCGTCAGCTGTTCCGCGACCGCACTCGAGGTTTCCCGGGCTCTGCCCACGTCCTGTGACTCTTTCATTGAACGGCTTACTCCTCGCGCCGCAGTGGTAGCTTTTCCCAAAGTTCCCATACTGATGGTTTTGCGGCCCATGAATGACGACAAGATAGTTGCACCAAAGGAAATTGCCGTTTGTAGTTTTTGACTGCTAGCTTGTTCTGCCTCTCGTTCGACAGCCTGATCAGCACGTCGTTTTCTTTCTTCGAGCGCGGCAATTTTAGTCGCGAATTTCTGTCTTAACTTTTCCACAGCCTCGTCTCGTTTTTCCCTGGCAAGCTGTTGCAGACGGACGCGAAAGTCGCGTTCGGTCTCGCCGGGATTTGATGCGACTTCCAGGCTCGGACTTTCCAACAGTTCTAAACGTTGGGTGCGATAGAGCCAGCCAGCAAAGTCTTTGCGCCATGAATCGTAACTCTTCGCCTTACTTGCTGACCCGGGAATGTCTGCGAAGCCGGCGACGCTTTCCGGATCGCGCTCGAGATCTTCAACTGGTAAGTCAAGGAGAATGCTTTTATCCCAGTCAATGTCGACGGGACCATCGCCAATGGCCGCAAGGAGGTTCACGTGTTGGGTAACATCAACCTCTGCCGCATCGCTGTAGTGAATCTCAGCTATTCCAAACAACATTGGGTGATAGAGCAACTTCGCCGTCGGTTGGCTCGCCGTACGGGCGGGAATGAAATATTGCGTAATTTCGGGAGGTAATACCGGGCGCTGGTCCAGAGTAGAGGTGGCTGCCGGTGCCGCCTTTTTCACCGCTGGCGCAGCGGGTGAGGCCACGTGGCCCTTAACTGGATCCATTAACTGCTTTATCTGTACTCGTGTCAGTGGCCCACGCAGGTATGACATGGCCCATCTGGTCTCAAAAACCTCCGGTGCGTCTTCATGAGCGTTGTTCAGCAAGAAGATGCGATTGCTTAGTCCTGCTAAGACTTGTTCCATCCCCTGTCGATCGAATTTTTGTCCTGTTCCGGCGGCGATCCCTTCGAGACCTTCAAGTACGCGCGCTTTGTCTCGTTCAGTTTGTAACCGCCCGATGAACCATGTTCCCGCATTAGAAAGACCTTTGTAGTCGAGGTCCACCGGGTTTTGCGTTACCAGTACGACTCCAAGCCCGAAGGCTCTGCCCTGCTTAAGCAAAGTCAGGAGCGGCAACTTGGAGGGCGGGTTGGAGACCGGTGGGAAGTAACCAAATATTTCATCCATGTAGATGATGGCTCTCAGGCTGGTGGTGCCTGACTGTGTTCTCATCCAGCCCAAAACCTGGTTGAGCAGGAGCGAAACAAAAAACATTCTCTCGGCATCGTTAAGATGAGCGATCGAGAAGATTGCGTGACGCGGCTTGCCGGAATCTGTATGCAGAATCTCCTGAATATCGAGTGACTCTCCTTCCATCCAGCTCGCGAAGCTCGGAGATGCCAGCAGATTGTTGAGCGACATCGCGAGCTCGAATCTATCCTTGGCAGGGAAGAACGATTCGAGGTCCATTACTCCAACTTTAGTTAACGGCGGCGACTGAATCTTCTGAATAAGGGCGGCAATATCAAGATCGGAGCCATTGGACCACTCCTGGTTCAGGATATTCGAAATCAGGATGTGCTCTCGACTGCGAATTGGATCAGCCTCGATACCCAGCAGACCGAGTAGGCTCGTAGCAGTTGTGTTAATTCTCTCGGCCAACAGCTCGCTATCCTGGCGCAGCGCCTCTGGTGGAGCTACGAATGACTTCAGAATTGAGACTTGAATGCCGGCATTGCTACCGGGCGTGTAAATCACAAAGTCAGCGACATCGCGTAACTTTTTGATGCGCGCTCCATCCTGACCCCATTCAGCCAGGCCTTTTTTCCACATATCCGCTTGCTGAGCTGCGTACTCGGCAGCACTCAAATTTTTCTTCTCGGCATCTTCTTCATTTATCCACGGTTGAAAGTCTTCCGGAGACAGATCAGGAAAAGTCAGTAGCAAATTACCGAGGTCACCTTTCGGATCGATGATGATGGCGGGAATCCCATCGATTGCTGCCTCTTCGAGCAGATCAATACAAAGTCCTGTCTTGCCGCTGCCAGTCATACCGACACATACAGCATGCGTTACCAGGTCCTTGGAGTCGTAGAGCAATAGGCCGTCTTTGCGGGCTTTTTCTTTGAGATCAAAAGGACGTCCCAGATAAAAAGCGCCGAGCTTCTCAAAGTCCTGCATATGAATGCGCACCCTCCTGAATTGTTCGATGGACAAGACGTAGATTAGCAGGTCAATACCTTCGATGTAACCCGTCGGAATCGAATACGACCAATGAGAAATGATCAATGACCAATGGACTAAACCACAACCCGTCACTACCAAAACGCTACCTAACTTCGGGAAAATGGTTCTGGCCATATTCAATAAGTTCATCAATTGACGCTTGTGAAATCACACGAAAAACCCTGACGTCGCAAGCATCCGGAATCTTTTGGGCCATCAACGAGTCGGTAATAACGAAAGTTGAGTGACGCAGCCCTTTGTCCCAACCCCGCTGTCGTGCATCACGAAAACTGAGAGCGTCGTGGTCCACTCCAGCTGCCAGCAACATAGTCTTGGCCCAACGCAAAAACTCAGGCCAGCGCGAAACGACGGCGACTAACGACTCGGAGCTAGGTTTCTTATGACCACGCAGTGCTTCAACAACCGACGCGGAATGAAGAACGATCAAATCTCCGCTATAAACCGCACTCGAAGTGGTGCCGTGAAAATGTCCAAAAAGTACAATGGGGACCGCTCCGGCAGTTGCCGCCTGGTCCATCGAGGTAGGATCGATGCCAACCACTCTTTGATGCGTAGCTTGTTCAATTTCAGCCGTGAGAATGGAGCGTAACTCCGGATCAGGTTCAAGCAACAGATAATGATCGGGTCCCTGCGCCGCAAGTGATCGCTGGACTGCGAGCTGAATATCACCAAGCGAATGACCCAGGTCCCGCAGCTCACGAAAAAAGCGTCCAACTACATGTTCGAGTGAAAGCGTTGTCTCCAGTTCTTTTGGGCCAGGACTTGCAACGTAAACGCCACTCCCTTTTTTCATATCAACCCAATTGCGCCTCGCAAGTTCTCGATATGCGGCGCTAACTGTGTTTGGGTGGATTTGGTAACGTCGTGCAAGGTCGCGTGTACTTGGCAAGCGTTGTCTTACTTTCAAGTCCTTGCTAACTATGCCAAGGATGATCTGAGTCACGAGTTGTTCGTGAATGGGAACTACACTATTTCGTGATATCCAGAGCCTCATCTTATTGGTGTACTCGAAAGGATGGCATGATCCTATTTTACTGGTTCAGAAACAAGCATCATTTTCCATTTATCATTGCTCATCTATCATTTTTCATCTTGAGCCGGCGGTTATGAAGATAGCGCTTCCCATTACCGAACGAGATTTCAAAACGATACCCGGTGGTTCTTCTCTGTGTGACCTCAGTGTTCTCGGTGCCTCGGTGGTCAGAGCGGACGGCAAAAGAATCCACCACCGAGGCACAGAGAACACTAAGGTCGCACAAAGAGCGGGATTGGCTCGCTTCGACAACTCTCTCTGGTTGCGATTCGGCGCGTTCCTCCTTATAAACTAAACTTCTATGGATAGCGCCACCGCAATAGCTGTACTGACTGCAATGATCACTCCAGCGGTGTTGATCTCAGCTTGCGGTAGCATGATCTTGTCTACTTCCGCCAGATTGGGTCGAGTCGTGGACCGCGTTCGAGCTCTGGCTGATCGACTGGAAGAACTCCACTTGCGCGGCGATGGTGATGATTCGGCGATGGAATGGCAAGCCGCAATTTTTGAGCAACTGGACAAACTGACCAGTCGGGCCCGGATCCTGCAAAGGTGCATGGTTACGTTCTATATAAGTCTGGGTATGTTTGTCGCTACCAGTGTTGCGATTGGTATAGTGCCCTTCACCGGCGGCGGACGTTACAACGTCGTACCCGTTGGGCTAGGTCTAGCGGGAGCTTCGTTTCTTTTCTATGGTAGCGTTCTGCTGATTTTAGAGGCTCGACTAGCTCTGAGTACTATTCATTCAGAAATGGATTTCATCTGGGCACGGTCAAAGAGGCACGCTCCACAAGAATTTGTCGAACGTTACAAGCCTCACTTCGTTCACTTCAGAAGACATGACTAAGCTGAGCACCAATTTCGAACCTTCATATCTCGCCCTTTTGAGAGAAGGCCATTTATCGAGTCGGGTAGCTGAACTCGAGCGTCTACTCGAACGTTGCAACGTCTGTCCGCGAGACTGTTTTAATAACCGGATCAATAACGAAATTGCTGCATGTTACTCGGGCCACCTGCCGATCGTTTCTTCTTACACCGCGCATTTCGGCGAAGAACCTCCGCTTGTTGGGCAGAGAGGGGCGGGCAATATTTTCTTCGGCAACTGTAACCTCCGCTGTGTTTATTGCCAGAATTATCAGATCTCGCAAACTCACAAAGAGCAGCTGAAGAATGAGATAACCCATGAGCGTTTGGCGGAAATGATGCTGGAGCTAAAGTCTCGAGGCTGTCACAACATCAATTTTGTTTCGCCTACGCACTTCGCGCCGCAAATGGCCCGCGGAATTCTGATCGCCGCCGAACAGGGACTCGACCTGCCGATTGTCTATAACACCAATGCGTATGATTCAGTGGAGGTATTACGACTGCTCGACGGCGTAGTCGACGTTTATCTACCGGATTTGAAGTACGCTGACAACGACGCTGGATACCAGTATTCGAAAGTCAGTGGCTACAAAGATTATTCCCGACTGGCGTTAAAGGAGATGTATCGCCAAACTGGCGCTGAGCTGGTTTTTGATGAGCATGGTTTGTTAAAGCGCGGACTCGTTATTCGTTTACTAGTCTTGCCAAACGATATCGCGAGCGTTAGTGAATCGATTGAGTGGATCAGAGATGAACTCAGCCCCAGTTGTACGATCTCGTTGATGGCCCAGTATTATCCGACGCATCAGGCTGAGACAAACCAACGCTACCTGTTACTTTCGCGTCGCATCAGGGAGTCGGAATGGATGAAAGCAGTCTCGTCTCTTGAGCTAATGAATGCCGAGGAAGGTTGGGTACAGGAGTTCGATGGGGCTTCGTTTTATTATCGACCGGATTTCAGTGACAGTGAAAAACCATTTCGCGACATCAGAGACTTTGAATAGAAGGTTCTATTGATCAATTACCATTTGACAGTTATCAACTATTAATTTGAGTTTTCGACAAAGCTAGTGCCGGTGAAAATGAGCTCTTGTTAGAGCAATTAATAATTGAGAATTATCAAACCATAATTGATCAATAATGATCAGGCGTCGTACCTCACCGCGGGGCTGCCCGCCGGATAGAACACACCTAACAGTCGTAACTCGGACGTCCCGGTATTTTCGACACAGTGCACCTGTCCCTTGGGCAAGTACACGCATGAGCCTGGTCCAAGTTTGGTATGGGTTTGATCGGCCCACATTCGCCCGGTTCCTTTTAAAATGAAAAGCACCTCTTCGTAATGGTGGAAATGATCTGGAGCACGGCCGGGCGGTATAGAACCGACGAACTGTGTTACTTGCCGGCTTCCAACTTCATCATCCACCAGTACTCGATACCAGCGGTCCGCGGTTGGCAAGGCTGCGCGGTCATTCAACCGAATGATTGGCGCCACCCGGAGTCCGTTGCTGATCAGGTTTTCATCCATGACTGGACATCGACAGCTCACAAAAACGACAGGCTTGTCGTTCATGTTCTCGATCGAAAAGTTTTGGCCCGGCTTGATGTAAATCCCCGTCTGCGAATTAACTTCAAAAGGCTCTTGATCGATATTGATAATGCAATGATTCGACCACGACTGCGATTGATCGAAGTTCTCTAACATGTACAAAACTTCGTCAGCCTCAGCGTTCTGAAGTGCCTGTGATCGACCTTGGGCAAATTCCAAAATCCGCAACGATATCGCTTTCGCTCCAGTCGCCCGACTTACCTGGGACCAAATCTTCAGAGTGCCGGAGACAGTCGCCGGACCTTCGTTCATTTCGGAAACGCGACAGCCGCCCGCCAGCATCATCGCCATGAAGGACGCTCCTAACTCTTAGTCTGGTTCGACTTTTACGCCGCGCCAGAATGCAACTCGGTGCTTAATTTCATTGGCGGCAGCTTTTGGCTCAGGGTAATACCAGGCTGCGTCTTTGTTCACCTCGCCGTTCACCACTACGTCGTAATAGCTCGCCACGCCTTTCCATGGGCAAGTGGTGTGTGTCGAGCTCTCTTTAAAATACGATTTGTTAATTGCGTCGGCGGGGAAATAATGGTTTCCCTCTACCACGATTGTATTGTCACTTCTAGCTAACTCTACGCCATTCCAGGTTGCTTTCATGATCCCTCGCCTTGTTGATACGAACATTAAATGTTGATAACCAAGTGGTCCCTGGTGTTCTATTAAGGCAGAATACCTTCCGGGACCACAAACGGATGAATGTCCAAAGCGAGACGGCCAGCCTTCACTGCCGGATCAGTAGCGGCCAGTTCTCGCGCCTCATCGATTGTTCCGACTTTAAAGATGAAAATGCCGCGTAGCATCCCGTCATCCCCGAATGGACCAGCGACCACGAGCTTCTTCAGTTCTGCAAGGCGAACGATGTTGGCGAGATGTGCCTTTTGTAGCTCTTCAGTGGCCGCTGTTTTTTCGGGAGTCCATTTGTCTCCTCTTTTTAGGAAAGCCAGGTAGGCTGTGGTCATCTTTTCAGGTGTAGTCGTAGGTCTCATCACGTCCTCCGACCACCATGGATGCATTTCGACAGTAACCAGTCCCTCAGTGACGGCCGGATCAGCCATCACCCATTCTTTCGCCTCGTCAGCATTCTTTGCTCGCAACACGTAAGCTCCTATTAGATCCGGATCATCTTTGATCACCCCAAAGATTACGGCTTTGTTAGAGGCGAGCAATGAGCGAGCGTAATCGTGATGGGCCTTAACGGCGGCCGTCTGCGGAGGCCATTTTGGACCACGTTTGAGCAGCGCCATCTGAAACTGAATCAGTTTGTGTTCAGCTTCAGCCTTTTGCTGTTGGGCTTGAATATTTAACGATACCAATGCGACAAATAGAAGGGCGAACACTTTTTTCATTTTGTAACTCGTCCAATGAAAGTTGTGGATCAAGATAAACGTGGCCTTCCTATCCAAAGATTACACCGATTACGCAGAGTTCTTAAAGGCACGAATGAGCCGCCAGATTTAGGCGGTAGTAATCGGCGCAATCAGTGTAATCTGTGGATAAGTATATTTTTCGGAAACGTTTGGGCGGGAAAGTGCACCTAATTAGGTGGCGAGCAAGTACTCGTATCTCTCACTGACTTTTTGGCCTTATGGCACGGTGGTAACATCTCCAGAACTCTGATTTCGAGGTATCTCAAAATGCATCGATTGCCCGTTTTTGCTCTGATATTACTACTAGTTTTAATGATCGCAGGACCAGCATCGTCGCAGGAGCCCACGCCAAGCCCTTCTCCACAACCCTCTGCCGAGGAGATTGAGAAGGAAAAAGCCGAGCGTGAAAGCAACGCTCTACGGCTACTCGACCAGGTGATTGATGAGGCACAGTCGCTTCGTCTGGTGGAGAATCGTGTTCGAATTCAGATCAACGCCGCAGATATGCTTTGGGATCGGAATCAACCCCGAGCCCGCACTCTATTCAGTCAAGCCGCAGAAGGTGTGGCTGAGTTGGGACGTTCTGAGCCGAGTCAGAATCGCAGAGGTCAAAATTTTGATCGCGCCGGATATCAGATGCGGCAGGAACTAGTGTTGGCAGCAGCCAGGCACGATGCGTCACTCGCTTATCAGTTGCTTGCCGCTACTAAACCTCCCGTTAACACCCAAAATGTTCCTGATAATCGAAATCAAAGAATTCAATTCAATCCCGAGGACAATCTCGAACAAGTCCTCCTAGGGCGTGTTGCCGCACTTGATCCAAAAATGGCCGGCCAAAACGCTGAACAAATGATCGATAAAGGTCAGTTCCCGCGTAGCCTTCCGGAGGTTATCAGTCAACTGCAACGACAGGATTCAGACGCTGCCGCAAAATTGACGGACAAGACTGTGAAAAAGCTACAAGCGGCCAATCTGCTTACCAATACTGATGCTAGTAATTTGGCGGTGATCCTGTCGGTTCTTGGTCCAAAGCTGGCCGCTACATCCTCTGATAGCAGCACTACGTCTGCGCCACCCGTCACAGGCAGGACAGGTATTCTTGATCAATCGGCATATGTTGATCTGCTAACTTCGCTAGTTGATGCTGCGCTGAAGGCGCAACCGCAGGCGCGAAATGTCCAGATGATTCCGCAACGGCGAGGCGCTGGGCAGTCCGGTCCGCCGGCACCCGTTATCCCAACTGATGCTCAGCTGGAACAAGCGAATGCGCGACGGTTGTTGTCGAGCTTGCAGGCAGCTCTTCCTAACGTCGATCAATATCTTCCCAGCAAGGCCTCTCAGTTGCGACAAAAATTTGCCGACTTTGGAATGGGTGAAGGCTCGCGACAGAATTTTGGTCAGGCACTCAACGTTCTGCAGCAAGGAAATGCCAACGTTGATACTCTCGTGCAAGCTGCTGCCTCAGCTCCCCCCCAGATGCAAACGCGACTCTATCAACAGGCTGCGTACAAGGCGATTGACGATGGCGATAGTGATAAGGCCCGACAGATTGCTACCAGCTACCTGCAAGAGAATGCCCGCGATGAGGTGCTCAGGAGAATCGATGCCCAGAACATCATCAAAAAGGCGGCGGGCTCGCAAGTTGATGAAGTAAGAATGGCGCTCGGTCGGCTGCAATCCGACAACGAACGAATAGATATGCTTGTCAATGTTGCTACTGGCTTGCAGACCAGCAATCCTAAAGTTGCCTTGCAGCTACTCGACGACGCGAAGCAGTTGGCCGTTCGTCGAGCGACCAACTATGATCAGTTTAATCAGCAATTAAAGGTGGCCCATGCATTCGCCGGGGTGGACGCAGTTCGCAGCTTTGAAGTGCTCGAACCGGGGATTGCGCAGTTGAACGAGCTGCTTTCGGCTGCCTCTGTTCTGAGCGGATTCGAAATTAGCGTATTTAAAGACGGTGAAATGTCTTTGCAAGGCGGGTCCGGACTAACAGCAACTATCAGCCGTTACGGCCAGGAGTTGTCTTTTCTGGCTAAATCTGATTTCAACCGCGCTGAGTTGTTGACAGGCAGATTTCAGTTTGCCGAACCGCGGATCATGACGCGTCTTGCAATCGTTCAAGGAGTGCTTGGAGGCGGACAGCCTCCGCAAAATATTTTCAACTTTCAGAGAAATATTGGACAGTCCACAACCGTGCGGCAGGACTGAGTTTCGACTGCATTAACTCTTGTTTTCGTCAGCTTAATCGACCAAACACCTGAGCGAGTCTTTGTAGCACTCTAATTGCTTTCATTCGATTCCGAACGCAAAGTCTGCATGGTTTTAGGACTGTGCAGACTTTTTGAATCGCATTGGAATGTCTATGAGCCTAGAAATACAAGATTCGGGAATGCTGACTGAGAAACCACAAACTCCACCAAAATCACCTTATGATCCTTTAGAACCGGACGAACCTGTTCCCGGGATTCCACCTGATTCGAATCCACAGCCACCGGCGCCAATCACAGAACCCGGTCAACCAGAGCCTATCAACGATCCAACGCCCACTGGACCAACAAGGCTCGAGAGCGGCCATTAATCGCGAAAAGTTTTGAAGCTGCAAGTAGATTTTTTTGGCCTCACCGTTTCTGTCTCGATCTTCAGATTCTTTAGACGGATGGGCGCTTTTGGTCTGTTCTTATTAAGTGCCCTGGACTCCTCATTCTTGTTCCTCCCTTTTGGGAATGACGTCTTGCTGCTCGCGCTCGTCAGTTCAGAGCGCACCAAGTTGACTTGGATCCTGTACGTTCTGGTCTCCGCAGTTGGCAGTTTGGTGGGCGTTTTTCTAATCGATTTAATAATGCGGAACGCTGGTGAAAAGGGCCTCGAGAGGTTTATTGGTCCAAAAAGACTAGACAAGTTAAAAAGTCAGATGGAGAACAAAGCAGGAATAACCGTTTTTGTTTCGACCATGATGCCGCCGCCTTTTCCTTTCACTCCGGTAGTGATGACGGCGTCGGCACTTCAATGTCCTCGTTCTAAACTGTTTGGTGCGGTTTTGGCGGGCCGTCTGATCAGATTCACAGTCGAAGCATTATTGGCGCTCTATTTTGGCCGACGAGTCATCCGTTATATCAATTCTGATGTTTTCGCATACTTCGTCTACGCCTTAATGGCTATTGCTGTCATTGGAAGCGCCTTTAGTGCACTGAAATGGCTGAATCACAGAAAGCAAGTTGCCTGATGCATGATTTATTGCTGGAGTGTTTGAATCTTTTGCCGACATTAGGTAGGCGAAGAGTGGGCCCTCTTTTAATCGTGAAGAAGGATTTTTTCGAAAAAACCCGAAAAATTCACGATTCAAAATCCAACCGTTTTGAGTGTAGAATCAAGCGCGAGATTCTCGAAGGAGCCTAAAGCATGCCAGAGAGACGTGGCGTTCAAGCCACTGATGACATTAAGGCAGAGTGGTCCAAAGCCTATAAAGTTTACCTCAAAGCACCAGGTGATCGGTTCGACAAGAAGAAAGATCGGACAGCTCGTATCGACTTCGTCGCGCAGGAGATGAGGTTAACCAGAAAACAAGCAAAACGCCGTATCAGAAATTACGAGGCGTGGCAGCGGAACATCAAAAAAGGGATCGCAAATCCGTAGATTAGCTATCCCTCCTAATTAATAAGCGTTAACCCAGAGTATTTTTCTCACAATACTTGTGCCGGATTGTTTCTTAACAACCGCACGAGCAGGTCTTGCTGTCTCACGTTTGGACTGGCTTATTGGCGGACCCGGTTCCTACTTCCTCAATTGCTTGGTCCAACGCACCAGCTCTTGCAGCAACTGCCTGATTAATTTCTTTGTGGCCTCATCGGTGAGGTTTCCCTCGTCGTCGAAACGCTGGTGCGCGTTCGAGATCATCACTTCAGGTTGATTGACCGCGTACATGTTCAGGAACACAAACATCTGTCGCAGGTGATACTGTGCCCGCGCAGTACCAAGCGTACCAACCGAAGCTCCCATCATTGCCACAGGCTTACCGGTCCAGGCGCTGTCACCATAAGGACGCGAAGCCCAGTCGATAGCATTTTTCAAAACACCCGGCACCGAATAATTATATTCGGGCGTTACGATCAAAATAGCGTCAGCGTTGCGAATACGTTGTTTCATGTCCACCACTTTTTCTGGTGGATGTGCTTCGTCGTCCTGATTGAAACCAGGTAGACCAGCAATATCAAAAATGTCTAGGGTCGCACTCTCGGGCAACAAAGTTTGAGCTGCCCGCAGAGTCAAATGGTTGAAAGAACCTTTCCGCAAACTTCCTGCAAAGCCCAGAATTGAAATCGCCTCACTCATATTACTTGCCTTTCGTTCCGTTAAGTTCTTTATACATATCCTCGACGTTTGGAACAGCGAAATTTTGAAACGCAAAGGTTTGATACCGCTCAGGGAGTTTCACAGTTTGTTTTGCCTGTTCGACAGTCAGTCCGTCGGACATTGCTTTTTGCACACGACTTCTCAGATCGTCGAGATAGTCTCTGAATTCTTTAATGTCGGAAGCGGTTGCCACTTCCCCATGGCCGGGAACAAATCTTGCTGAGGGATATTGGGCCAGGATGGAGTCGAGCGACTTGATCCAATCAGTGACTGTCGCGTCAACCAGGTTAGGTAGAGTCTTGCGCCATCCCATATCTCCCATGAAGAGAACGTTCGCGTCCGGCACGAAAGCGAGTACGTCACCACCGGTGTGACCAGGTAAGGTAAAGAGCACGACCTCGCGAGCGCCGAGATACAAATGAGCGGTTCCGCTGCTGAAGGTCACATTGGGATTAGTCAGTACGATCGATTTCATCGCGTTCAAACGCCGAATTTGTCGTTCGAGCTGAGTTCGTTTGTCAGTTTGATCGGCGGGAGTATCAGCTAACTGTTTCTGAGTGTCGCTGAGCCGCTTGTCCAACGCTGCTTTCTCCGGCATGAATTTGCGATTTTTGGTGGTTTGCCACTCGAGCAGTTTGTCATGGGCCAGGATTGGTATGTCACGAGCTGCGAATACTTGATTACCTCCGGTGTGGTCTAAGTGGTAGTGAGTATTCACTACGTATTTCACTGGTTGTTTTGTTTGGGAGTTGATGGCATCAAGAAGCTCTTCAACGGCGTCAGGTGTAAAAAATGTATCGACAACGAGTACGCCGTCATCGCCAACTACAAACCCAGCATTGCCAGAGGCCAGGCCAGCAGGTAACGCTATTCCTGCGAATATTCCGTTGGCCACTGGAGTGAGTTTGAAGTCATCCTGTGACTTGGTTTGAGAGATTGCTGGCTGGTAAATAGTTAATACCAGGATCGAGATGATGAAGAATCTGGTTTTAGCGTTCATTTTATTATTTGGAGCGGTCCTAAGGTCCAATAAGTCAGTTCCTGAATCCGTTTCCCCGATTGAGCGCGGCAGAAATCCTCGCTATAGTGACAGGCGCTAATTCCCCAAATCAGTCCAATACCAGAAACGTGGAGGTTTCTCAACGTGAAACTTAAGTCTCATTCCAGCCGGCTCTGGCTTGGTGTTTTCGTCTCTCTCATTATAGGAATCTCACTTATGTCATCCTGTACCGAAAACTCACCGAAATTGTCGAACACAAACTCCGTTGGTGATGCGGACGCCTTTATGAAGAAGGCCGAAGGTCGCTTGTTAGATCTAAACATTAAAGCAGGTCGAGCTGACTGGGTCAGAAGCACTTTCATTACCGACGACACTGAGAATCTATCGGCCGAGGCGAACGACAATTTGATTGCGGCGACGACTGAATTGGCCGAACAGACTAAGTCGTTCGACGGCCAACAGCTTTCACCCGATCTCCAACGAAAAATTAAGTTGTTGAAGTTATCGCTGACCTTGCCCGCGCCAAAGGATCCGGCTGAACGTAATGAGCTCACGAAGCTTGCGGCGTCGATGGAAGGGGAATACGGCAAAGGAAAGTACTGTCCCGAGGGCGAGAAGGGTAAGTGCCTCAGCTTACCTGATCTGGAAAACATCATGACCAACAGTCGTGACCCGGAGGAACTAAAACGAGCCTGGTTGGGCTGGCATCAGATCGCAATTCCGATTCGAAAGGAATACGTTCGCTTTGTTGAGTTGAGCAACAAGGGTGCGAAGGAAATGGGTTTTGCCGACACCGGTGCGATGTGGCGTTCCAAATACGACATGGAACCCGACGCGTTTGCAGCGGAGATGGAACGATTGTGGCAACAGGTCAAGCCACTTTACGACTCGCTTTACACATACACACGACACAAATTGTCAGAGAAGTATGGTAAGGACGTGGTCGCTGAAGATAAGCCTATTCCAGCGCATCTGCTGGGGAACATGTGGGCGCAAACATGGGGAAATGTCTATCCGATTCTTGCTCCCGGCAATGCGGATCGTGGTTACGATCTAACCAAAATTCTAAAGGACAAAAATACCGACGCCCGGCAGATGGTCCGATATGGCGAGGGATTCTTTACGTCTCTCGGATTTGAACAACTTCCTCCTACATTCTGGACACGTTCCTTATTTGTTAAGCCGGCAGATCGCGAAGTGGTCTGCCATGCAAGTGCCTGGGACATCGACTATGAAAAAGATGTACGTCTGAAGATGTGCATCAACATAAACGAAGAGGACTTCAGTGTCGTCCATCACGAATTGGGCCACAATTATTATCAGATGGCCTATGCTAATCAGCCGTTTCTCTATCGCGAGAGCGCAAACGATGCATTTCATGAAGCTATTGGCGACACCATCGCCCTATCTGTAACGCCCGCATACTTGAAGCAGCTGGGATTCATCGACAAAGTGCCGGATCCGTCAGCTGATATGGGCTTCCTGTTGAATCGAGCGCTGGACAAAGTGGCGTTCCTGCCTTTTGGTTATCTCGTAGATCAATGGCGCTGGAAAGTGTTTTCCGGGCAGGTTGGACCAGGCGATTACAACAAGGCGTGGTGGGAATTGCGCGAGAAGTACCAGGGCGTCGCCGCGCCAGTACCGCGTACTGAAGAGGATTTTGATGCCGGCGCCAAGTATCACGTACCGGCTAATACTCCTTATGCTCGTTACTTCCTGGCTGCGATCCTGCAGTTTCAGTTTCATCGAGCCTTGTGTCGTGAAGCTGGTTTTAATGGACCTCTGTATCAGTGCTCCATTTATGGAAATAAGCAGGCTGGTGAAAAGCTAAAGGCGATGTTGTCGATGGGTCAGAGCAAACCATGGCCGGAAGCACTGAAAGCTATGACCGGTGAAGATAAGATGGATGCCACTGCAATTCTCGACTATTTTGCACCTTTGAAGACCTGGCTTGATCAGCAGAACGCCGCGAAATAGTTTTGGAGTGCGCCGGCCCGGCGGCGCTTTTTGAGCACCTCTGATTAATGTCCATCTCCTTTAGGCGAGTCGTCAAACAATTTGCTGACTCCATCGTTGTCAACGACCTCTCACTCGATATTAACGATGGCGAGTTTGTAGTACTGCTTGGTCCTTCAGGTTGCGGCAAAACAACCACTCTGCGAATGCTGGCCGGTTTGGAGAGTGTTACGTCGGGCGAGATCTACTTCGACGGCGAACTCATTAATGATGTGCCTACCCAGAGGCGTGACCTGGCGATGGTCTTTCAGAGTTATGCGCTTTACCCGCACATGACGATCAGGGAGAATATCGCTTATCCCTTGCGCGTCAGAAAATTATCCACAGAGACCCAGAAAACTAAGGTCGAACGAGTGGCACAACTGCTTGAGATCACGTCGTTGCTTGAGCGAAAGCCACGTCAATTATCGGGCGGAGAAAGACAGCGAGTTGCGCTGGCCCGTTCGATTGTGAGGGAGCCACGTGCTTATCTGATGGATGAGCCACTCTCCAATCTTGACGCGCGTTTAAGAGTGCAGATGCGTGGCGAACTGAAACGTCTCCAGCATCAACTGAAAACGACTACAGTATATGTGACTCACGATCAGGCCGAAGCCATGACTTTGGCCCATCGAGTCGCAGTGATGCAAAAGGGGAAGTTGCAGCAGTTCGATACTCCCATGAATATCTACGAACGACCAGCTAATAAATTTGTTGCAGAGTTCGTGGGTAGTCCCAGCATGAATTTCCTTGAAGGTCATGTCGACTTAGGTAATCAAACATTTCTTTCAGGCGAACTCAAGATCCTGATTAACGCCGACCAGGTGCGTCATAACGGAAGGGTTGTGCTGGGCATTCGACCCGAAGATATTTCGATCAGTACTGAGAAGTCCGCTGATTCATTGCCTGCTCGAGTTTATGTGACGGAACTTCTGGGCAATGAAACCTTTGTGTTTTTGATGCTGGGCGAAAGTAAGCTAATCGCACGTGCAGCTGCGGCTTTTCGAGCTGAGGAAGAGATGCCGGTGTGGCTAAGCTTTGCCGGGAACAAGTTCCATTTCTTCGATCCAGACACCGGCCTGCGACTTTGAATGAGTTTTACTAACCATCGTCAAAAAAAATAAGCGCAGGTCGAAGCCCGACCTGCGCTTGAAACTGGCTACTTGAGGTTTAACTGTTACGACGCTGTCTTCGCGGCGGTATCACCGGTTGAACTGGCCTGCTTGTTGGGCTGCGGTGTAATGCGCAGGTAGGGTTTGACCGCTTTCCACCCGGCAGGAAACTTCTCTTTGGCAGCTTCGTCAGAAAGTGACGGGACGATAATCACGTCGTCGCCATCTTTCCAGTTCACTGGAGTCGCAACACTGTATTTGGCGGTCAGCTGCAGCGAGTCGATCACGCGCAAAATCTCATCGAAGTTACGTCCTGTGCTTGCAGGATAAGTAATCATCAATTTGACCTTCTTATCCGGTCCGATCACGAAAACCGAACGAACTGTGAAAACGTCGCTAATTTCCGGATGAATCATGTCATAGAGTTCTGCGATCTTATGGTCAGGATCTGCAATCACCGGGAAGTTCAATGCTGTTCCCTGAGTCTCTTTGATATCTTCAGCCCACCGTTTATGCGAATCGGTGGCATCAACACTCAAACCAACTACTTTCACGCCTCTCTTCTCAAAGTCCGGCTTACTCTTAGCAACGTAACCCAGTTCCGTGGTGCAAACAGGGGTGAAGTCTTTCGGATGAGAGAACAGGACTGCCCACCCGTCGCCAATCCATTCATGGAAATTAATCGGGCCTTCTGTGGTTTCTGCGGTGAAATTGGGAGCTATATCTCCTAATCGTAGGGCCATTTGTATCTCCTTTCCTTTCGGAAAAACTGAACCATCCCGGATCTTCCAAGCCGGGAATGGGAGGGATCTGAATTCAAGTTATAGGAAGCTACAACGCTTGTACAACCAGAGCCCTATTCAAGTCAAACGTCGGGATGAAACGAGAGTCCTTTCCAATACAATCCAAAGATTTCACCAATTACAACGATTTCTTCAGAGAGGCAGACTACCAAGTCTTTCCAACAAGGAATCTGAGTAATCGGCGTAATCTGTGAATTTATTCCTGAGTTTTCCACACTTCTCTGCCTTTGGATCTGCAGGTCTCAACTTTGATTTTTTCCACTTTGTGCAACTATCACCTTCTTAACGGCCTTCGTGCTATTCTTCCAGCGCAACTTGCTTTCCAAAATCTTGTAATGCGGGCTCCAAAAATCAATGAAGCTGGCACTGAACGGCGCAACCACCATGCGCGCCGACCTTGCAACGGACTTACTGGCCGCTCAAACTGCAGGCTACGACTATCTCGAAATCTGGGCCGCCAAGTTACGCGCCTTCCTTAAGCAAAATTCCGTAGCCGATCTGCAAGCGCTATTCAACAAACATCAAGTACCACCGCTCAGCATCAATTCGATCGAGCACATCACTTTTCGAGACGAAACCGCGTATCAACAGATCAAACAGCAATGCCATGAACTTTGCTCGATAGCCGCTCAAATTAACTGTCCCTATGTAGTGGTGGTCCCTGGTCGACTTCCGGCCAGTGGTGCAAATGAAACCGAGATTAAGACCGAGTCTGTTCGTGTCTTGAATCAACTGGCGGACATTGCCGCGGCTTATAATGTCTCTCTGGCGTTCGAGTTCCTGGGCCAAAAAGACTGCAGTGTCCAGACCTTGGCCCAGGCAAATGAAATCGTCAAAGCCGTAGACCGCCAGAATGTGGGACTTATCATTGACAGCTTTCATTTTTACGCAGGCGGGTCGTCGATTGATATGATCGAGTCAGTCGCTCCTGACTCGATCTATGTCTTCCACTTAAACGATTCTGAAGACCGGCCTCGAGAAGAGTTGGAGGATCGACATCGTCTCTATCCAGGCTCCGGAATTCTTCCCTTGAACGAGATGTTTCGAGCCTTCAGGCGCATTGGTTACGATCGAGTCGCCAGCATCGAGATTTTTCGCCCTGAATACTGGGACATGGATCCAATTAGAGTTGCGCGCGCCGCCAGGCTCGCGGCAACTGGTGTAATGGAAAAAAGCGCTGCAGTGGTGGCGCAATGACTAAAGCGATGACGCCCCTTAAGATTGGAATTGTTGGCGCAGGATATATTGGAGGCGTGCATGCTTCGATTCTCGCTAACGACGATCGAGTTGCAATTACCTCAGTTCAGGACCTTAAAACCGATTGCGCCGAGCGTCTTGCTCGTTCCTGTAACGCTTCTGTGGTTTCCACTCCCGAACAGGTGATCGAACAGTGTGACGCAGTTTTTATTACGACTCCTAACACTAAACACGTCGACCTTGCACTCAAAGCGATGGAAGCGGGAATTCATGTATTTTGCGAAAAACCACTGGCGACAAATGTTACCGATGCGACCAAAGTGTTCGAAGCCGCGAAAACCAGTCTCGGAATTTTCCAGGTGGGCCACAACCGACGGTTCGCACCTGTGTACGCCACGCTAAAAACGCTGATCGCGGAAACTCACCCACCGCACTCAGCGCACGTGAAGATGAATCGCGGTGAACTCCTGAAGCCGGTATGGACCGGCGACCCGGCTGTCACCGGCGGTTTTCTTTATGAAACGCCGATCCACATGTTCGACATGATGCGGTTTCTCTTCGGTGAAGTGAAAACTTTGCACGCCATCGGATCGACACATGAGTACCGGGAAGTGGATGACTTTTCAGTACTGCTGAAGTTCGCCAGCGGATTGCACGCAACCCTTGCAACGGCTGCAGATGCCAGTTGGCTTTTTCCCTTCGAGCGGGTTGAAGTTTTTTGCCATCACGCAACGCTGGTAACGAGGGAGATGGAAACGTTAGTCTGTAGCACTAACATTGCGGGGCACTTTACCGAACAATCGATGCAGCAACTACCCAAAGAAGAAAAGTGGGGTTATGTTCAGGAGGATCGAGCGTTCGTGGACTCGATCATCGAAGGGACGCCACCACCCGTCACCGCGCGTGACGGTTTAATGTCCGTGATTCTTGTCGATGCGGTTTATGAATCGGTCAAGACAAACCGTCCAGTGGAATTGCTTAATTAGGGCTGCGCACAAAATATGATCACTCGTTGCGATTGGGCCAAAACTGATCTGTCGATTGCGTATCATGACCAAGAATGGGGAGTTCCGCTTCACGATGAACGTGGCCTTTTTGAGTTTCTGATCCTGGAGGGCGCGCAAGCCGGTTTGAGCTGGGAGACAATTCTGAGAAAACGAGACAATTATCGAAAGGCCTTCGATCGATTCAATTTCGCGAAAGTTGCTAAATACGACAAAGGCAAGATTGAGTCGCTGATGGCTGACGAAGGTATTATTCGAAATCGTTTGAAGATAAATTCATCCATCGGCAACGCCCAGGCGTTTCTCAAGGTGCAGAAAGAGTTCGGCAGTTTCGACACTTATGTTTGGCAATTCGTAAATGGCAAACCTCTACAAAGGAAGCGTGGACAGCCGGTGCTGGCGCGCACTGCTATCTCGGACGCGTTAAGCAAAGATTTGGCCAAGAGGGGTTTCAAGTTCGTCGGTTCGACAATCTGTTATGCATTCATGCAAGCAGTTGGCATGGTCAACGATCATAATTTGTCGTGTTTCCGATATAACCAATTGAGTTAGTCTGCGTTTGGTCGAAAGGTAGCTTCTGCAGATGAAGAAACTCTTACCAATAGTTGTACTGATCGGGCTGGTCCTTGCTGGTTGTCAGAAACATACTGAGGCGCTCGAGACCGGAGTGGCTGGTGCTGATGAAACGAGTGCGCTCGGTGCTTTGCGAGCGATTCTCCTTGCTGAACGAACTTATAGTTTGACTAACTCAGGAGAATTCGGAACTTTCCAGCAACTTGTCGAGGGTGGTTTTTTAGACTCGCGGTTCGCGGGAGGTCGTCCAGCCAAGGATTACATTCTGACACTGAACGTCGTTGCGAAAGAGGGAGGAGCTCCCGAAGGATCATATTCCTGTACTGCTGATCCTGATACGGCGTTGCGGAAAAAAGGCCGTCACTTTTATATTGACTCGACCTCGACGACGATTCACGTCAATAATGACCAGCCGGCCACTGTTTCCGATCCATCGTTGCAATAGTTTTTTGGGAGTTAGCCAGAGAAGTCATGGAGAAAGTAAATCTACAGCAAAAGTTTTCGACGTTTACTGAGCATTGGGACCCTCGGATTGCGGGCGAACTGAATGGCCAGTACATCAAACTCGTAAAGTTTCAAGGTCCATTCACCTGGCACCATCATGAGGATGAAGACGAGTTGTTTATGGTGGTGCGCGGCCGCTTCCGTATGGATTACAAAGATGAAGGCAATAATGACAGCACGACCTGGATTGAAGAAGGCGAGTTCATTATCGTGCCTCGAGGTACTGAACATCGTCCCTTTGCAGAAGTAGAGTGCGAGGTATTGTTGTTTGAGCCCGTGTCGACGCTGAACACGGGCGATGTGCAGAATGAGTTTACGAAGAAAGAGCTCAGAGCGATTTGAGGCTTCGAGTAAGGATGTCTAACAAAGCGACGGCGACCGTCGCACTCCAAAGTGGAGGATCGAATTTGCGCAATACTAAAGGCCTACTGGTTTTAGTCATTCTTTCGCTGGGTTTGGTTCAGACTGCGATGGCCCAAAACGCACACGTTAAGTCTGTGCCTTCGCAGTCGGTGATGAATGCACTCTCAACGCTTCCGGATGCCGACGTCCTGATTTACACCAGTCCGCAAAAAATTCTGAACGAGGCCGCGCCGAAAGTTGTTGATCCAACTGAGATCGCAAAGATGCGCGCGACTTTTGACGATCTAAAAAAGTCGGTGGGTATTGATCCCTCAGCAATCGATTACCTGGTCATAGCTGTCAGATTTCATAAGCCTGCTGCCGATCTCAGTTTCGCGGCGCCTGACGTCATGACCGTGTTCGGCGGCGACTTCAGCTCCGAGTCACTGATGGCAACAGGAAAAGTTTACTTGCAGGAAAAATTGCGTGATGAGTCTTACGGCTCTAAAACAATTTCCATCATGCCGATCGATTCAATTGCTGAGGCTGCGGTTAAGAATCCGTTGCTCAAATCATTTGTAGAGGTTGGCGCAGTCGCTTTGAACGCTAACTCAATTGCAGTCGGTAACGTCAGGTACTTGAAAGCGGCGATAGATGCGCTTGACGGAAAGGGAACACGTTTGCAGAGTACGGCCCTCGATTCTTTGCTGCGCGATCAGAATGCTCTGATCAGTGCGGCCGGATCTCCCCTGACTTCATTTATGAAGAGCTTCGGCATGCTTGGGACTGAAACAACTCCTCGCGAAGCGCGCTGTGATACTCGCTTCGGCGATTTTTATGGCGCAGTTACCTCGAATGGAACAAATTTCAGTGTGCGGGGCGCCATGAACACCGACAATCCTGATACCGCCAAGATCATAAACAATTTGATATCGGGTTTATGGCAACAGGCGATCGATTCAGTATCCGACAAGAGTGCGCAGTCGATTCTCAAAACGATTCGGGTCATGCCCAAAGAGAGTGAGATCGTTTGGGAAGCAGATATTGCGAATCAAACAGTGGCGGACTTTATTAAGGAGCAGAGCAAGCCGAAAGAAACACCTAAGGCTGAGTCAAGTAAGCCTGCGCCGGCGCCACGCCAGAAGCCTAGACGTCGCAAGCCGCGAGCATAATCAGCCAAATAGATAAGAAATCAAGGAGGATTCCCAGTGAGTAGATCATCTCGAATAGTTGTGGGTTCATCGTTGCCGGCATTGATTTTGGTTCCGCTAATTGTAGTGGCGGGAGTAACCATTTCCTCATCGCAAAATTCAAATAGTTCAACTACGAACAAAAACCAGAACGATACGCGGGCAATAACTCCACCGACGCGTAGTGCGCCGCAGCAGGACTTTTCAAAAAACACCTGGGAACTTCCTGAGGATGCTGACAGGACGAAAAATCCCGTGCCGACAAGTCCGGAATCTATCGCCAAAGGCAAGGAACTCTATTTGAGTAAGGAAAAAGGAAACTGTGCATTCTGTCATGGTGAGACAGGCGCTGGAAACGAAGCGAACCTACCTAACTTACGTCGCAAGCCGGCTGACATCTCCAGCAAAGAGCGGATGTCTTCAATGACTGATGGCGAAGTGTTCTGGAAAATTTCCAGGGGTATTCGTGGCATCATGCCGGAGGGCGAGAAACGCATGAGTGAAGAAGAGCGTTGGAATGTTGTGAATTACATTCGGACGTTGCCCAAAGAATAAGGCTGGGCGTTAAGTCTTTGGCCTTTGGTCTTGGTCATTGGTAAGTGGCGTTGGCTTTGAGATCTGAGCTTTGAACTTGTTAGAAAGGTTTCGGCTTGGGCCACGCGTCCAACTCACCAGAATCCCGCAGTTGGGAAGAAACTATGAAAGCCGGGTCTCCCCGGAGAATGGTCTAAAATGTTGGTGACGCCAAGTCCCCAACGAAACGAGCTTACCTAAAGCAGGATGGCTCAAGA
>DATIBX010000818.1:0-24790 GCA_035457105.1 Pyrinomonadaceae bacterium | reverse complement strand
GGGAATCGACATGGTGGCGGTGCCAGGCGATACGTCAGCCGAAACGATCTCAGCAATCATTGCCGATGAAATGGCTATCGGCGTAATGAACAATAAGACTACCGCGGTCAGAATTATTCCTGTCCCCGGCCGGGTGGTGGGCGAAATGGTAGAATTCGGAGGCTTGCTGGGGAGTGCTCCGATTATGGCGGTGAACAAATTTTCATCGGCTGACTTTGTTCGACGGGGTGGACGAATTCCAGCTCCAATCCATTCGTTAAGAAATTGAGAGATTGTCCGTTTGGGCTCTCGAGGAAACTGTTATGCCTGAAGCACTCGGAATGGTTGAATGTCGCGGTCTGGTAGCAATGATCGAGGCCGCTGATGCCATGGTTAAGTCCGCCAACGTTCGCTTAGTTGGTTGGGAGAAGATTGATGCAGGTTTAGTGACCGCGATTGTTCGTGGAGATGTTGCGGCAGTTCGCAGTGCAGTCGATGCCGGGGCAGCTGCAGGCAAACGAGTAGGCGAAGTTGTAGCGACCCACGTCATCCCGCAGCCCCATTCCGATGTGGACCAGGGTCTGCCGGTACTACACACTGGTGAGACGACCAGGAAAAAGATCAGCGGCTCAGTAAGGGCGAAGGCTTAGCTCGATAAGCAAGGGCCGTTCGCCATTGAGCTAACATCTGGCACCAGCAGAGGAATGTGAAAGCGGCGAGATGTTGCCGAACTAACAAAGTCCCCTAGATGAAAGGTCTAGTACTTCATTTCTTCCTGCTTTGTGTCGCTTTATTGGTTTTTCCGACAACCCACCTCAAAGCGCAGCAACCGTTTTTCACCGACGACGCAGACGTAACTCCGCTCAGAAAATTCCACTTTCAATTCCATAACGAGTTTGATGTTTTGTCTCGCTCGGCTTTTCCGAATCTGAAGCAAAATACTGCAGACTTCGAGCTCGATTATGGATTGTTTGAGCATGTCGAGATAGGAGTCGAAGTACCATTGCTGACTGTTATCAATGACCGCGGAGTGCTTCAGCGTCGAGTGAGCGGAATTGGCGACACGAACCTCTCAATGAAGTATAACTTCCTCCGAGAGAGTGACCATTCGAAACTGCCCGCGCTGACGATTACTTTTAATCTGGAATTACCAACTGGCAATGTATCCAAGCAGCTAGGCTCAGGCCTTGCCGATTTTTATCTGAATGGTGTGGTACAAAAATCATTGACCGCAAAGACTACTCTTCGGTTGAATGGCGGTATCTTGTTCTCTGGAAACGAGACGACTGGGGTTGTTGGAATCAGGACCAGGGGCACAGTCTTCACGGGCGGTGTGTCGGTGGTACGTCAGTTCACTAAGAAACTCGACCTCGGAGTTGAACTCGTGGGGGCGGAAACCAAGAGTTTTTCACTTGGCAAAGGACAACTACAAACACAGTTTGGCGGTAACTTTGCTATTGCTAAGAACGCGACACTAGATTTCGGAATAATTACAGGGAGATACGTGGCCAGCCCGCGTGTGGGAGCGCAACTTGGAGTCTCGATCGACTTTTGAGGATCGGGGATTTCCGGGTAAAGCGATCATTGATCATTGGCCTTTGTCTCTTTTTTTATAATTGTCGGGCTTTCCATTGGCGATTTTATGCATGTGGCCTGGAACTATGAGTTCCCAACGAGCAACAGGTTTGTTGAGAGGAGCATTTGATGAAACGTGATCCAACAACTACAGCTCGCCTGGCGGCGATGCTGGCAAATATTCTACTGCTTACCAGGAGTAAGAAAGTGCACTGGAAAAAGCAGATAGGATCGGCTCACCGCTTTACTACATGGAATAATAACCTTTTTATCATTGGTCCAACTGATGCCACTGCAGGGTCGAATATACCGCGCTATCTTTTTGTAACTCCGCTAGACTCTCCGGCCCATGTTGAGATCAATTCGAATGACGAGGAGCTTGGTCCACAGCTGCTGGAGTTAACAAAAGCTGTTGACGATGCCACTCGAACCACCAAGGCGATCGATCCGTTTGCCTTAACGGACGACGTGCTGACTCGTTTGAACCACTAACAACAATCAAGTCTATCTTCTACGCGAAAGTTGAGAAGTTAAAAGACATGCCTACCGATTCACCCCTCAGCCATGAAGCTGAAAGTCTTAAGAGAGTTTCTCTATTTAAACGGTTGGAAGCAGACGAGCTGGAAAATCTGGCAGCTGCAGTTGACCAGGTTAACTATAAATCCGGTGAAACTATTTTCAACGAGAGCGATCGAGGTGATGCGCTCTATGTGATCGACTCAGGTTCAGTCCGGATCTGGGTATTGGATGAAGACATCAAACCCGTAACCCTCGCTGAACTGAAGGAAGGGGACTTCTTTGGAGAGCTCGCAGTCCTGGACCGTGGCCCACGCTCGACCAATGCCACGGCGATCAATGATACAGAGTTACATCGACTGAGTAGTGACGACTTTCAATCTTTTCTGCTGCAACATCCCGAAACGTCTATCGATGTGATTTGCGAGATTGGCGCAAGGATGCGCCAGACGAACACCCTGGTGACCAACCGCGTTACCAGGAATATCAACGTTCAGATGGAGTTAACGTCAACACTCGGTGACCGCGTCGCCGACAAGGTTGCGTCATTTGGCGGCTCGTGGACCTTCATTTTTATCTACGTTACTTTCTTACTAATCTGGATGGCCGTCAATTCGTTTGTGCTCTATCGCTATGGTCGCGGCGACAATGGCGCTCAGTTTGATCCATATCCCTATATTCTTCTTAACTTGATGCTATCGATGACCGCGGCCTTACAAGCGCCCATAATCATGATGTCGCAGAACCGGGCGGCCGCGAAGGATCGTCTCGCTGCAGAACAGGATTTTAAAGTGAATCTGAAAAGCGAACTGATGCTTGAAGAGTTGATGAGGAAAAGTAGTGCTCGTGATGCTCAGGTGCAAGAGGTGGCCAACATAGTCAAGTCACTGTCGCCACCTCGCTAGATCGCAGGCGTTTGGGCTTAAGGTTTTTTAACCGGGGAAGCGGTGACCGGCATTTTTACAGGTGGGGGTTTGGGAGCGCCCGCCGTTTCCCGCCTGGCGAGTCGGCCTGTTCTCGAGAGAGCAATTCGTTTTTCGGAACTGGAAGGCTGGTCCACCGTAACCCTGATGGCTCGGAATGTCCCGTCCGGAGTCTTATTCGTCGGGTTGTAGGCGATCACATACTGTGTTCTTAGATCGCGAATAATCTCGTTTGCTATTTGCGGTAGTTCCGAGATCGAATCGGGGAAGAACGCTCGACCACCTGTTTCAGTGGCGAGCTTGTTTATTAAAGCGACGGCCCGATCTTTCGGACTCTTGCGAATCAGTCCCGAGTCCTTATCGAGCTCGCTTACGAACCCAATCACAAAAATCTGCACGTCCTCTTCGCGCAGCCGCTCAAACAACTGGTCCTGCTTGTAGAAGCTATTCCTGTCCTCACCGTCAGTGATTACAATCAGGGCCCGCCGGCGGCGATCGTTCTCGTCGCCTTTCTTATACTCTGAGACATGTTCAGCCGAAAGGTATACTGCATCGATTACGGCTGTTTGACCACCCTCGATATAGAAGTTATCAAGGCCGTCCGTTAGTAGCTCTTTATTCGACGTGAAGTCCTGAACTGTTTGAATATTGTCGCTGCTCACGAAGCGCACGAGAAAGGTCTCATCTCCAGATTTGTTACTGTTGATGATGCTCTTGCCGGCGTCTATCACACTTTGCAGTTGTGAGCGCAGCGAACCCGAAGTATCTACTGCCAGGCCGTAACTGATTGGAACCTCTTCGCGCGTAAAACTCTCAATCGGTTGCGGAACGCCGTCCTCAAAGACGTGAAACTGATTCTGCGGCACATTGTCGATCGGCCGGTTGTTACGGTCGATTACGCGAACATGAAGTTGAACCAGGTCAGCGTTGATTTTAAGAATGTCTCCCGGATCTATTTCTGCCGGTGGCGTTGGTGTTGGCGTGGGTTTCAGCCGCGGTGGTGGTGGTGGCTCCCCAAGTGATGGGGCGATACGGTCGACTCCCTGTTTTTGAGGAGGCGCCGGTGTTGGACTGACAGTTTGAACTGGAGTTGCAGTGGGCTTAGTGGGCGTTGGACTGGGACTGGCCTGAACATTACGCGGCCTTGAATCACCGTTCTGGCTATGTGCGACTGAAATACCAAAAAACAGCGCGCCAACCAACAGCCCGGTGACCAGCGGCACTGTCGCGCGTCTATTCGCTTGTTTCTTGTTCAGTAACCAACGCCTCATTAGAATCACCTTAAATTTGTAATTTAAACTCTGAGCGCCGGGCAAGTCTAAGAATATCGAACCATGCAGATGTCCTCAAATCCAGTCAACTCATAAGAAACGCCCCGCGAGCCCTGATTGGGATCCGGAGCGCTGTTGGAGGAGTAACTGGCTACCGCGTGTTGCACGCGTGCTGGGGCAAACAGAGTCGCAAGCCCAAGCGGCGACCAAGCGCACATGTACGAAGATGCATTTCGGGCCTTCCAGAGTTGCCGAATTACTGTCAACCAACTTTACCGTCCACCCGAAGTGGCGAAATAGCCCTCTTTGGATCTGACGAAGAGTCGGGGAAGACCACGTGGTGGCGTTACTTTAACTTTAACTCGATGCCACTTGCCATCATTCTGGAACGAATCGGGCTTGTAGCCTATTGAATACTGGTGTCGCAATTCCAAGGCGATCTGCTCAAAAATATCGTCCATCTCTGCCGCTGACCGGGGGAAAAAAGCCTTTCCACCAGAAACTCCCGACAATTCGTCAAGAATTCCCTGTCCTTCCATTCCCAGGGAGCTCCCGGCATCGCTCCCGTTGAGAATACCGATCGAATAAAGGACAACATCTGACTCTTTCAGGAGTTTTCGGAGCTCATTGAAAGTGTACCTGGAATCGTTGTCCTGACCGTCACTTATTAACAACAGGGCTCGTTTTGGGTGCGAACCACGTTGCACCTTTTCGACACCAAGATAACAGGCGTCATAAAGTGCGGTTTGACTCTTAGTCTCAACGAACGTCAGCTTATTCAAAACTGAATCGCCATCGCGGGTTTTATCGAGGAGGAGTTGGGCTCGGGAGTTGAAGGCTATTAAGAAGTACTCGTCCGAGTCGTGACTCGTTTGAATAAACTTGCTCAAAGCATCGCGAGCCCTTTTCACTTTATCGCCACTCATCGACCCCGATACGTCAAAAATCACTCCAACCGAGACGGGAGAATCGTCGTCGCTGAAGAAGGTAATGTCCTGTTGTTGCTTGTTATCAAAAACACTGAATGCGCCCTTACTGAGCCCCGAAACGTATCTTCCGTAAGTGTCAGTGACCGTAACAGTCAGAGTAATTAGATCCGTGTTGGTTATGAGTGATTTATCGTCTAGCTCGCTACCGAGTTTTTTCTGTGGAGGGGTGGGCAGCGGAACACTTATCCCCGAGGCCGGCTTCTCGGGAGTCGGTTTCTCCTGGCCAGGGTCCTGCCCCTTGGCTGCTAAAGATAGGGCCAGCACCACCAACAGCAGTGTCAGAGGAGCCGGCGCAATCTTGGTGGCGTAACGACTCGTTAAATGCATCTCACCCCCGGGGTTTACGTTTAGACGTTTCAGTTTTAGTGCCAGTCAGGCTCGAAAGGGCTGTCAACACAGATGCTGTAAAAGGGGCGAGTGATGCCCGACGCTGCCAAAACTTGAGCATGAAAGGCTCGGGGAGACGGCCATGCATAATTGCGTATCGTGCTGTGTTGGCTAAACTCATTCTAGGATAGCGTACTTACTATCCGCAAGACAGTTATTGGCCAATCTCCATCCGGTGTTTGAGAATCATCTATTGTTTCTTAATGTAAGAGTGATTTTCGCTGAACCTGAGGATGTGAAGTTTCAGCAAATAACCAACTTTGGAGCACCCAATAACAGTAAAGAGTTCGGCATCGCATGAAGTGCCCTAATGCAACTTTTGATTTCGTGGGACGTGTATACTGTTGCGCATCCGGTCTTGCTGGCGCTACCGAACTCAAGTGTTTATACTCCGGTCAATATTGCGCCAGGACCCCCTGAAATCATGGCTGAGTTTATTTGTAGATTAGGCACTCCTGCGGGAGAAGTCATAACCCGAACAATCGAAGCGCAAGGTGTCAACGAGGCGCGAAACCGGCTCGAGCGAGAAGGATTTCGTGTCTTTAACGTGATCCCACCAAAAACTGGCGGAGTTACAGCCTTAACTCGGCTAGGTCGCGCCGGAGCACACCCCAGAGTAAAAGCCAACGATTTTCTGCTCTTTAATCAGCAACTCGCTGCACTTGTCCGCGCAGGTATTCCCATCCTGCAAGCGATTACTATGCTGCGGAAACGAGCTGCTTCTGCACGATTGAGAAGTGTGTTGGGTGACGTGGAAGAGCAGATCAAGGGTGGTTCAGCCCTTTCGCAGGCTTTTGCCTCCCAAGGCGGAATCTTCCCGAGGATCTACACCGCTTCCATTCTGGCGGGCGAGCGTTCGGGTGCGTTGGACGAAGTGCTGAGCCGTTACGTTACTTATATGCGCAGGAATGTTGCTTTGCGAAGAAAAATTCGCGGCGCGCTTGCGTATCCTATGTTCCTTTTGTTTGCGTCGGCTGGCATGGTGCTGTTCCTCTCGATTTACGTCGTACCGAAGATGTCAGAACTCTTCACTGGCTTTGGGAATGAACTGCCAACTGTCACGCAAATCGTTGTTGGGCTCTCACGTTGGTTGTCGTCCAATGTGATCTGGTTTGGACCACTGTTAATTGGAGGCGGGATTCTTCTCTTTCTCTGGTCTCGCACGCCGACGGGCCGACTGCAAATAAGTGCCTTGATTCTAAAGGTTCCTTTAGCCGGAGGTCTCGCTGTCCAACTATCTGTCGCTCAGGCAACTCGATCACTGGCAACACTCCTGGCTGGTGGAATCACGCTCGTTGAGTCGTGGGAAATAGCTTCCGAATCCATTACAAATCTCGAGTTGAGGCGACGGAGTTCATCGATATTACCGATGATTCGCGAGGGCAGATCCTTTACTGAAAGTTTGGAAATGGCCGGATGGATGCCACCACTCGCAATCGACATGATTGGCATCGGTGAACGCTCGGGAAGTCTTCATGAAATGTTAGACGAAGTAGCAGTCTTTTACGATGCTGAGTCCGAGGTCAGGCTTGAGCAGTTGACGACCACGCTGGAGCCTGCGATTCTAATCGTTATGGGTGGTGTCGTAGTAACTATTCTACTTGCCATCTACCTCCCAATTATCCAGTCGATCTCCAATGGAGCCGGAGTTACCGGTCATCGACAATAGGTTTTAGCTTTAAGTTCATGAGTCAATCCACAGAAAACGACAATTCGACTTTGCAGGCCACGGTTCCTCTGCCGGGATCTGCACTGACGCCGGACGACGAACACCAGCCACCAGAGATGAAGGCTGCGCGTGAGTTGGCTAAACGCTATCGCTTGCCGTTTGTCGATTTACTGCCGCGAGACAAGCAGTCGCCCATCGATTATGACCTGTTTGCAGAGGTGCCGGTTGACCTGATGGTGCGCCACCAGTTTGTGCCTTTGCGACGCGATACAAAGGGTCTTCACATCGCAATGGCCGATCCGACCGACCTCGAACGACTTGACGAACTGGCCCATACGCTGCGAACGAGAATTGTTCCTTACGTGGCTACAGCGGGCGCAGTCGAAGTAGTCTTACGAAAGGGCGATACCACTCAGCGAGTCCTGCAGGAGGCGGCGTCTGGTTTTCGCATCTCACTCGTTCGCGAAACGGAAGCTGGTGAAGAGGTGTTGGACCTTGATCGACTGGCGACTGATTCAGAGATGTCGCCCATCATCAAGCTGGTCGATACAATTATCTACAATGCGATGGAGTCTCGTGCTTCCGATATACATATCGAGACTCGCGATACAGAAGTACAAGTTAAGTATCGAATCGACGGTGCGCTCTATGCCAAAGTCGATCCCATCGATCTTGCCTATCATCAAACCCTGATTTCTCGTATCAAGGTTATGTCAGAGTTAGACATCGCTGAGCGCAGAGTTCCGCAGGACGGTCGCTTTCGTGTTCGCTATAAAGGTCGAAACGTCGATTTTCGCGTTTCCATAATGCCAACGATTCACGGTGAAGATGCGGTTATTCGTATTCTCGACAAAGAGCAGATCAATGAAGAGTTCAAGAACCTAAACCTGAACGTTGTCGGTTTTGCGGAAGATGATTTGAGAAAGTTCCGCCGGTACATCGCCGAGCCTTATGGGATGGTGCTCGTAACCGGTCCAACGGGATCAGGAAAAACGACGACTCTTTATGCTGCACTCAACGAGATCAGAAACGAAGAAGATAAGATCGTTACGATCGAAGATCCGGTTGAGTACCAACTGCACGGGATCACTCAAATTCCCGTGAATGAGAAGAAGGGGTTGACCTTTGATCGTGGTCTACGATCGATACTGCGACATGATCCTGACAAGATCATGGTGGGAGAAATTCGCGACACGGAAACTGCCCAAATCGCCATCCAGTCCGCGTTGACTGGACACCTCGTTTTCACAACAGTCCACGCAAACAATGTTATCGACGTAATCGGCCGCTTTTTGAACATGGGTGTGGAACCATATAACTTCGTTTCGTCGCTAAACTGCGTCCTGGCTCAAAGGCTCATCAGAATGCTTTGCCCATACTGCAAACGGTTGTATCATCCCAACGACGCCGAATTAACGGAAAGCGGACTCAGGCCCGAGGTCTACCGGACCAACCCGTTTTATTTGAATGTCGGGTGCGATGCCTGTAACCACACGGGCTACCGAGGTCGAACAGCTATTCACGAATTGCTCGATTTATCGGACAATATTCGCGAAATGATCGTTGAGCGACGCCCAGGCTCGGAAGTACGTCGCGCCGCAGAAGCCGAGGGGCTAACCAGCCTAAGGGAATCAGCTTTACAGAAGGTTTTCAGCGGGGTTTCAACTTTACACGAAATTAACCGGGTGACCTTCGTAGAAGAACTCAGTTCCATTAAATAATAGGTGCCGGAACCGCACACAGAACTGTAAACCCCGGCAACTAGATCGCTAGATCGCCACGAAAATCGAAACCGACGAGTTGCTCTTTTAAGGGAACTTGAATTTGTGAGCCGCGTGTAAGAAATCGCCACGCGGACGTTGCATATTTTTTGATGGCGGGGCATTATCTAGACACGTCGTCAAATCTGTCCACCTCCCGAGCAGAAAGCCATGAAAATCA
This sequence comes from Pyrinomonadaceae bacterium, assembly GCA_035457105.1. Taxonomy (GTDB): domain Bacteria; phylum Acidobacteriota; class Blastocatellia; order Pyrinomonadales; family Pyrinomonadaceae; genus PSRF01. The sequence continues at coordinate 15,540 of DATIBX010000818.1, read as the reverse complement.
AAATGAGAAGTCGATCCGTAATCTCCTTTATTCTAGCCGTCAGTTTGCTGGCCGTACCGCTAACTGCGTTCGGGAAAAAGGGCGACAAAAACTTCAGACGCGGCATGCAATATGAGGCTGCCCAGCAGTGGGACAAGGCTGCCCAAGAGTTCACCCTCGCCGTAGCAGCAGACCCTGCTAACATGGAGTATCAACTGCACTTCCGAAGGGCCAGCTTCAACGCATCACAGAGTTACATGCAGCAAGGCCGGTCGCTTGCTGAACAGGGAGACTTCGTTGGTGCCTATAACGCGTTTCGTCAGGCATACGGCTACGACCCAGTCAACGAACTGGCAGTATCGGAGATGGAGCGTGTCCTCCGGTTACAGGCAGTGAAAGAGGGAAGAACTCGACCGGCTGCCACTAATGGCGACGGCCAGGACAGCACCTTCACGCCGGCTAGTTCCCAAGGCCAGGCACAAGAGCTGACCGGTCCGCGCGAACAGCAGGTGACCGTTATTAATTACACCGGCGACTTGAAGAGTTTCATCAGGAGCCTGGCTGAACGTCTTAACCTGAACGTCATTTTTGATCGTCAGTCGTTCGCGCAGAGCCGCTCGATCGATATCAATCTTCGGGATGTGACCACGGCCCAGGCATTGGATTACATCTTTCTGCAGGAAGGACTCTTCTTCCAAAAGCTGAGTCGGCGGACAATTCTTGTCGCAGACCAAGCTCGACGGCCTCAGTACCAACAACTGGTACTCAGAACATTTTTCCTTTCAAACATGAAGCCCAGTGACGCCAGGACGCTGGTCCAACAGGCTATTCCACCTTCGGTTGGAAGACCTCAGACCATTGTTGTTCCTGATGATGCGACCAACAGCTTAACGGTTCGCGACACAGCAGAGAATGTGCGTCTGATCGGCGACCTGTTACAGAGCATCGACAAGGATCGGGCTGAAGTAGTGATGGATGTCAATATTTACGAAATTACCAGATCGGATTTCTTGCAGTGGGGTAATCAAGTTGGGACTGGAAACTTCACTATTGGTGGTTCACCTGGTTTCTCGCTGCTAACCGATAACGGTATTGTAAATAGTAGCTTCGGCCGAGGCGTCAACCTCGCTCCGTTAGTTGGTGGAGTGCCAACCGCGCTTGCCGCAGCCCTCGTCATTCCTCCATCAGCCTTGACCGCCTTCGCCAACAAGCAGAACACGAAACTTATCGCTTCAACACAAGTCCACGCCTTTAACGGTGAAGAGTCAACCGCGCGAATCGGGCAACGCGTTCCTGTCCAAACTGCACAGGCTTACCCGTTTGGTATTCAAACCGGAACACCGAGTCCCACCACCGGCAACGTCTTCCCGAGTGGCGGCTTCCCGGTGATTAACTATGAACCAACTGGTCTGACGCTAAAATTTACACCGCAAGTGTTTCCGAATCTCGATGTTCAGGTGAAGATGAACATCGAATCGAAGGATGTGTTTGGTGCAAGCACTCTGACCCCAACGTTCACGGAGCGCACCATTGCCGGCACAGCTCGGATACAGAATAATCGGACCATGATGCTGGCGAGTGTCTCTTCCGAAGCAGAATCAGTTGGTCGCCAGGGCTTGCCGATTCTTGGCGGCTTGCCTATCCTGGGCAGATTTTTCACAGCCCCGACGCGTGACAATAAACAGATCGACATTGTCATTTCAGTGACACCACGCGTCCTGCGAGCTCCAACTGTCACTCCGCGCGACGAAGAGATGAGACCGAGCGGAACACTTTCATCGCCAACCACTGGTTCCCTTGCAGAGATGGTTCGAGAAGCTGATCGCGACGATCAAATCGCCGCGGCTCGTAGCCTTCCGCGTGAGGTAGCGTTGCAGCTTCCGGATAGGCCAGTCGAAGTAGTGACGCCAAAACAGCCACCGACCACAGGAACAGTAGCCCAGGTGACCACGACGCAAAATATGCCTGCACCTGCGCAACCGAATACTCAGACAGCAACTGCTCCCAGCACGACGGCTGCGAACACAACGGCTGCGAACACAACAGTAAACCCGCCCGCGAGTGTACTGGCCCAGGCAAAGACTCAGACACCTGTGGTCCAGAATCTGCAGCCCGCGACCACATCGCAAGCGCTTGCGAAAGATAAATCCGTCGCGCCTGACGACATCCCGTCGTTTATTCCAGCACCCAAATCGCTGGTGAGCGATCGAGGTGCTGCCGAAGTCGCTACGGTTAATTCAAGTAAAGCGGGAACCCAGAATGCCGTTTTGACTAGCATGCCAAAAGCTACCGCAACTTCGCTCGACACCGGATCAACTGATAAGCGGGTGGCTCAAATTAAGTTCCTGCCAACACAGGATGTAATGAAGGTGGGAGAAAAACGCCGTTTTGCCATCCAGCTAGACTCGGACGTTGGTCTGACGATGGCCATGTTGGCCTTACGATTTGATCCGAAAGTAGTGAAGGTAAATAGCATCTCGGCAGGCAGTCTGATTGTTTTAGCTGGAGATGATGCTCCAACGTTCACGCAGTTCAAATCAAATCAATCGGGAATGTGTATGGTGTCAATCTCGTCGCCTGAAGGAAAATCACCACTCCGCGGCACCGGTTCCCTGATTCTGATCGATGTCGAGGCGGTCGGTGTAGGTGACGCTTCGTTTATCTTCGACAAAGACACTTTGCACCTGGTTGCCTCCGACGCTCGAGATGTATCGTCGGCAATAACTCAGGGAGTTGCAACTGTTCAGCGATAGTAGATGTTATTGAAAGCGACAGTTGTTATGAGACGCGGTGACCTGCTGAATCAAATTGAATCCGCTGGTCGCCGCGTTCCTATGTCAGAACGCAGTGAACAAGGCTTTTCGCTGATTGAACTAGTCATCACTGTCACAGTTTTGACCATTCTGACCCTGGGCGTCATACCTCTCGTAAAAGTGGCGGTGCGGCGTCAAAAAGAGCAGCAGCTGCGAGAAACGCTTCGCCAGATTAGATTTGCGATAGACGAGTTTCATCGCGATACTGCCGGACTTAATTGCTCAACTGCAGGTCTCCAGCAGGGTGCGGGAGGACAACAACCCCAGCAGATAGCACCAATCGACCCCCGCAGTCGTGTAATGATTAGTGACTGCACCATCTTCGGTGTCGATAATCCAGATCGGTATCCGCCAACTCTTCAAACTTTGATAGATGGTGTGAATGTTATTCCCCGGGGCGTCGGTCCGGCAGGCGCCGGAGGCAGAGGACTACAGAGCACCGGCACTCGTACCACGGATACAAGTTCACAGCTCGACTCGCAGCTCGCGACCAAGACGAAGGTCTATTTGCGGGCACTGCCCATCGATCCCCTGACCGGCAAAGCTGATTGGGATATTCGTTCATGTTATGACGCATCCGATTCAACGTCATGGGGTGGTGAGAATGTTTTTGATGTGCGGTCCAAATCACGCGAAACCGCACTGAATGGAGAGAAGTACAGTGATTGGTAATTTGTTGTGCGGAAGAATTTCACCGTCGCGATCAGGCATCAAGGGCTTCACGCTGCTGGAGTTGATGATCGTTATCTCGATCATCATCATTCTCGCTTCAATCACCCTGCCGCAGTATCAAAAGACGATAACTCAAACTCGAGAAGCCGTTCTGCGGGACGACTTGTTTAAAATGCGTTCTTTGATCGATCAATTTGCTGCCGATAAGGGACGTTTACCACAGTCGATCGATGAGTTGGCCAGCGAAGGTTACATGAGAGAAGTTCCGATTGATCCAATGACGGGCCAAAAGGATTGGACCATCACCACCGGGGACGATCCTAATTCGACCGAAGGCCAAACGGGAATGATTGATATCCACAGCGCCTCTGCCGATGCTTCATCCGAAGGTACCCCATATAGTGAGTGGTGAATGCTCCACGGTCGTCAATTAAAACAATGCCCACACTTGCATCACGTATTACTGAACCAAGATTTCCTGCAACAGCAATCGGTCTGGAAAAGGGCATAGCAGCCGTAGTCCACCTCGAACGAGCGGGCGGCAAAAGCTGCACCATTAGACGCGCCGCCACGTTCAGCCTGTCAGAGTCAGTCATTCGACCAAGCTTTGATGAGCCAAACATTGGCTCGCCAAATCAGCTTGCGGAGATCTTAAAAGAGCTGGCCACCGGTGCTGGGCTGCTGCGGCAAAAACGTTGGTCGCTCAGTTTGCCTGCCGACACTGCTCGCACTCTCGTCTTCACGCTCGAAAGCCAGGCTCAATCAGGCTCTGAACTCCAGGACATTCTGAAGTGGAAAATGGAGCGGGGTTTCGGCACATCACTCGACGAGTTATCGGTCTCAAAGGAAAAATTACAGAAGGACCCTCAGGGCCGCGACCGGTATCTCGCAGTCGCAGTAAATCGGGCGGTGCTGGCTGAATACGAAGCTGTTATCAACTCTCTTAATTGGCGGGTCGGCCTTGTGTTGCCGCGCCAACTAGGCGAGTCTCGTTGGTTAATGCGGAATGGCGAAGAAGGTGACTCGCTACTGGTGAGTTCCTCAGAACATGGGTTCACAGCCTTAGTCCTACGCGACAAACACCCCCTGATCGTGCGCACCGTAAACTGCAATGACGATGAGGTTGAGGATGAGTTCTACCGGCTCTTGCTGTTCTACCGGGATCGAAACCCAGCTCGGGACAACGAGGTTTCCTTTCTTTCAAGGATGATGGTGATTGGAAACAGCCTGTCGCGGGACCGAGCCGGGATAATTGTGCGAGAGACAATGGGAGTCGATTTGACGCCGCTTGAAGCGGAGGATCTTGGCTTAACTCTCCCGGGCCGTGATCTTAGTTTTGATGTTGTAGCGGCACCAGCTGGACTGGCCACTTTATCCTTGTAGAACCTCCTGATTTTCCGGCCTAAAGGTGAAACAAAAACCGGATTAGGCGCGTAAACCTGAACACCATGAGCATTATCGCGTCTTCGCAGTCTAAGTTAATATCCCCAGATTTTAGCCTCGTAAGTGACTGTGAACTCGTTTCGACCGCAATTGCCGGCGCGGAAGGTAGCTTCGAGGAACTAGTGCGGCGTTACCAGCGGCCAATTTCCGCCTACGTGTACCGCATGGTGGGCAACTATGAATCTGCCCTTGACCTGACCCAGGAGATTTTCATCAAGGTTTACGGGTCTCTGAGGCGTTATCGCGCCGAATTCAAATTTTCAACCTGGATTTACAAAATTGCGCATAACTGTGCGGTCGATCACCTACGACGAAGTTCGACTCGCGAGCAGTCACTGATCAACGGCACCGAGACCGATAATTTTGAGCTCCCAATTGAGAGCTCACGATTGAGTCCGGAGCAGGAAAGTGAGCGCAAAGAGCGTCGCATCGAAATTGAGGGAGTAATCAGAGCCCTGCCCGCCAACTATCGAGAGCTCATCATTCTCAGACACTCTCAAGATCTGACTTACGAAGAAATTGTAGAGGTAACGGGCCTTCCTTTGGGCACCGTTAAAAATCGGCTCTTCCGGGCGCGCGAGATGATGCGCCTACTCTTCGTCGACAAAGGGATCACCGGGATTTAAATGGTTGCAGCGCTAAAAACTCAGAACGATTTCTGTAGACCAGCCGAAATTGCCGCCTATGTCGACGGCGAGCTGGATAGTCTTGCGCAACTCTCGCTTGAAAATCATCTGGAAGAATGCGGGCATTGTCGCGACGAATTGCGAGACCACCGGAGTTTGATTTGTCAGCTTGATGCCGCGCTGATACAAGGCTCGGAAATGGAGATGCCGGTTGGCTTCTCGAAATTTGTAGCAGCGCGCGCGTCGAGCGATATGAGTGGTGTCCGCTCGGCCGTCGAGAATCGGAGAGCGTTGCTGATCTGTTTGCTGCTGGGGATTGCAGGTTTTGCCCTGGTGGGAGTCACTCTCCCACGTGCCGGAATTGCAAGGGTGCGCCATCTCGCGGAAGGTGTTAAGGCGCTAGTCAGTGTGATAGGGAATGCCGTTTACGATTTGATGGTTAGCCTTTCAGTTATCGCTAGAGTTATTAGTCGCAAGTTTCTTTTTGAGAGTAGAGCTACAGCCGTCGCTCTCGTCATCGTTGGTGTGGCAGTTTTTCTCCTCTCTCGTTTGATCCTGAATTACCATCGCTCGAGCGCCGCCGAGTAAGAGCTCGCCGGGTTGGCAAATGATTACTTGTCGCGCAAACATTTCACTCTGTCCCAACCTTCCTGTATTCCGTTCTGTTAAGTCCCATCGATTAGGCGCCCTATTAGTTTGTCTCTTGATTCTTACTGGCGTGGCTTATGCGCAAGATGCACACCGTCTGGAAGATGGTTCAGAGGTAGTGGTCGTCAACGGGGTGCTCGATACCGATGCCTATGGTCTCGGGCAAACAGTTCGCGTTTCAGGGACTGTCAAACAGGGTGCCATGTCATTTGGCGGTGATGTAATCGTCGAAGGAGTTGTTGAGGGAGATGTCGCTACGATCGGCGGTTCAGTAATTCAGTTGCCCGGTGCGAGGATTGGTGGCGACGTGATTGTTATTGGTGGCACCTATTATCCCAGTGACGCAAAACCGCTAAGAAAACCCGGCGCCGTTACGATAATGTACGCTGGTTATCAACATGAATTACGCGAGCTAATGAGAAATCCGCTGGGTATTATTCGACCACGCTGGACACCCGGTTACCTCGGCACCCGATTCCTGGTTATTCTGTTCTGGTTCGTTGTCTCACTAGCTTTCACTGCTGCTATGCCGCAGACGATTAGTCGCGGCATTGCTCGTCTCAAACTTACCAGCCTCCGCGTAGCGTTGATCGGCCTGATAGGCGTGATAGTTTTCGGCGTTGGTCCAATCCTGTGCCTCTATATTCTCCCACAACCGATTAGCGTGTTGATTGGCCTGATTTCCTTACTGTTATGGTTGGTTTCGGGTTTATTTGGACGAGTGATTTTGTACGCCGCTACCGGTCGGTGGCTGCAGCATAAATATTTTCCGATTGCTCGCCACTCTGAAGCTGTGGCGCTCTTGCTGGGGACAAGTTTCTGGGTGTTGTTAACTTCTTTGCCTTACGTCTGGCCTTTTATCGCCGCTGTGATTCTGGTTCTTAGTTTGGGCCTTACACTCACGTCACGTTATCGCACCTCATGGCAGCGGAGCCCGCAGAGCACTCCAGTGTTCTAGTTTCCTCGCGTTTCCGAGCACGTTTGGTTCATCGCTCTTACAGGTTTACAATTCCGCATCTTATGAAGGGATGTTTTTCGCAGAACTCTTTCTACGGTTGAGCCTTAGCAGCCGCCTTCTGCCGAAGGAACAACCCTGGAGCTGCATCGTAATAAACCCGCTGTTGTCGGTGTTCACCTTGATGGATGGAAAGGACAGCCAATGAAGGCGCTCTTTTTAGCAATTATCGTTTTATTAATGCCGAGTCAGGTCTCAGCGAATGATCTAGTTATCCAGAGTACGACCCAAGCCAATGATCCCGGGATTCTTTCCAAAGGAGCCATTGGGGAAGTTAAGGCTATCGACTCGACCACGAAGCAGATAACGCTCAAAACGGATGCCGGTTCAACTGTCATGGTCACGTTTAGCGACGAGACCACTTATAAACGGTTGGCACCCGGTGAAACCTCACTAACTAATGCGACTGACATCACCCTGGGCGACGTTGCCGAGGGTGACCGTGTCTATGCTCGCGGAAATGTCACCGAGGACAAAAAGTCAGTGCCGGCCACGATGATCATCCTGATGACCAAGGGCGACATCGCAAAGAAGCAAGAAGCGGAACGTTTGGAATGGCGACGACGCGGAATTCTGGGTGTCATCACGGCGATCAAACCAGACGCTCACGAGATTGTTATTGCCAATCGCACGTTGGCCGGAACCCAGTCTGTAACGCTTCCAGTAGGCGATAAAACAGAGATGAGACGGTACGCGCCCGACTCAATCAAATTCAGCGATGCCAAGCCCAGCACGTTCAGTGACATAAAAGTCGGAGATCAACTACGAGCGCTAGGCGATCGGGGTGAAGATCCATTGCGGTTTACACCGCAAAAGATTGTGACCGGGAGCTTTCGCACGGTGGGAGGCGTAGTCACCGCCGTTAATCCCGAGACCGCTGAGATCAAAATCAACGAGTTGGAAAAGAAACAACCGCTGACTATCGTCATTAAACAAGACGCAGTTCTGCGAAAGTTTCCTTCAGAGATGGGAATGATGGGAGGCTTCAATCGTGGACCGGGTGGTCAAGGCGGAGGTCAGCCGGCCGGACAAAGTGGAGCGCCCGCGGGTCAAGCCCGACCGCAAGGTGGACCAGCTGGTCCTCGACCGGGTTTCAACGTCAATGAAATGCTCGAACGTTTGCCGACGATTTCAATCGCGGATGTAAAGGTTGGCGACACTATCATCGTATCCAGTACGCAGGGAGTTGATCCAAGCCGTTTGACTGCCATATCACTTGTCTCCGGTGCAGATCGTCTCTTCGCCATGTTGGCACCCAGACCGCAACCTGGTCAGGCACCGCCAAATCCAGCTGCCGGCCTGGGTAGCGGCGGTATCTCTTTCGGTATCGGTTTGCCGTAAAATCCTGCGCTTTGGCCTTCGGATTTTGGCCTTTGGTCTTGGTCCAGATCTTGAAATTCAATTGGTAGGTTGAGGTTGGAAGCTCAAAGGCCAAAGGGCCAAGCCCAAAGGCCCGGCGTCTCAGACATTGGTCAGTTCCTGCTCTTTCGCCTTCACGAGTTCATCAATCTTCGTGATGTAGTTATTCGTCAGCTTCTGAATCTCGTCAAGTCCGTCGCGCTCGGCATCTTCGGAAATCACTTTATCCTTTAACATCTTTTTCAATCGCTCGTTTCCATCCCGACGCATGTTGCGTACTGCCGTACGATGATCTTCGGCGATGTCATGAACCTGTTTCGCGAGTTGCTTGCGCCGCTCTTCAGTCAAAGGTGGAATAGGAATGCGTACGAGCTTGCCATCGTTTGACGGGTTGAGACCGAGATCCGACGATCGGATCGCTTTCTCCACGGCACCGATCTGACTCTGGTCCCAGGGCTGCACGGTCAACATTTGCGGCTCGGGTGCATGCACCGACGCCATCTGGCTGAGTGGCGTCATTGTTCCGTAGTAATCAACCATGATGGTATCGAGTAGGCTGACTGCGGCACGACCAGTCCGTACTGTCGCGAGCTTCCGGCGAAAGTCTTCGATGACTGTGTCCATCCGTGGTTTGGTTTCTTTGATTACATCCTTTTCGCTCATCTTCACAAACTCCACTTTGTCTCGCTTAAGACGTGTGCGATCTGCAAAACGTTTATTTCCCCAACCAGACCTTAGTGCCGACCCCCGACTCGCCGGAAACTACCCGGCGAATGTTGCCAGGCTCTTTCATATTGAAAACCAGGATTGGCAGGTTGTTGTCCATGCAGAGCGAGATAGCTGAAGCATCCATGACTTTCAACTGACGCTCCAAAACCTCTTGATAAGTAATCTGATTAAAGAACTCCGCCTTTGAATCAGTCATCGGATCAGCAGAATAGACACCATCGACTTTCGTGGCTTTCAAAATTATGTCGGCCTTGATTTCGAGTGCACGCAGGGCCGCTGCTGAGTCGGTTGTGAAGTAAGGATTGCCGGTTCCGGCAGCAAAGATTACCACACGACCTTTTTCAAGGTGGCGCACTGCTCGGCGACGAATAAATGACTCTGCCAACTGTGGTATGTCAACGGCCGAAAGTACACGGGTATCGACGGAGATCTTCTCGAGTGCATCCTGAAGCACTACGGCATTCATTACGGTCGCGAGCATGCCGATGTAATCAGCAGAGGATCGGTCCATGTTTCCGGCGCTCTTTGAGACTCCGCGGAAAATATTTCCTCCACCAACGACCACGGCTACTTGTACGCCCAACTCATGAACTGCTTTTAGCTCTTCGGCAACACTACGAGAAACATTCACATCGATGCCGTAACTTTGCTCACCCATCAAAGCTTCGCCCGAGATCTTGAGCATAACCCTGCGATAGACCAGTTCAGCTTTAGGAGCTTGAGGAGTAGTCATGGTTCAACTTGACTTAACTTAAGAGGGAAGCGACATCACCACCGAAGTCCTCACTGCGACGTTCCAGGCCTTCGCCCATCTTGTAACGAGTGAAGCGTCTTACGGTGATCCGTTCACCAGTTTTCGAGACCTTTTCGGTAACCAGTTCAGCAACTGTTTTCGCCGGATCCTTCACGAATGGTTGGTCGTTAAGCACGGTCTCTTCATAAAACTTATTGAGCCGGCCCTCGACAATCTTATCGATCACCTGGTCAGGCTTATTGGCATTTTTCGGATCGTTCATAGCCTGGGCACGTGCAATTTCGCGTTCCTTTTCGAGAACCTGCACCGGTACCTCCTCGCGAGACACATAACGAGGCTCGGCCGCTGCAACGTGCATTGCGATGTCCTTAACGAGTTGTTGGAACTCATCTCCTCTGGCTACGAAGTCTGTTTCACAGTTCAGCTCGACGAGCACGCCGACTTTTCCGCCCATGTGAATATAAGAGCCAACAATACCTTCTGCGGCAATTCTTCCCTCGCGCTTCTTGGCTGAAGCAAGACCACGTTCACGCAGAATGTCTACTGCCTTCTCTTCATTTCCCTGAGCTTCGACGAGGGCATTTTTGCACTCCATCATACCGGCGCCGGTCTTCTCGCGAAGCTGTTTGACTGCTGCTGCTGTTATGTCCGCCATAGTTCGAAATCTCTCCGAAAAAAATAATTTATTTGAGGCACTCAATGAAAAACGCAGCCCGGCGGATTGTCCGCCTTAAAGGCTGCGCTCACCGAGAGTAAGAATATCGCTTAGCTAGCCGCTACTACGGATTCGGTGCTTTCGTCGGTCACCGTTCCAGTCTCAGCGGTTTCGCCGACCTGGGAAGTCGTTAGTTCGGTTTGCGCGTCGTCGCCGCTCTTATCGCCATTTTCCTGGATGGTTTCCACCGGAGCAGCAGCACCTTCCGCTTCGGTGCCTGGTGTTGTACCACCTTCACCGGATTCGGCCGCCACCACACCACCCTCAGTTGCAATCTGGTGTCCTTCGAGGATTGCATCGGAAATGCGCGAGGCGAAGAGTCGTACTGCTCGCAAAGCGTCGTCGTTACCGGGGATAACGTAATCGATGCCTTCGGGTGAACAATTTGTGTCAACGACGGCGACGATTGGAATACCCAGGCGGTTAGCTTCGGCTACCGCAATCTCTTCTTTTTTGACGTCAATGATGAAGATGGCATCGGGCAATCTCGTCATCGACTTGATACCGGAAAGGTTTTTATTGAGACTTTCCCGTTCGCGATCGAGTTTGATGCGTTCCTTTTTGGTCAACTTTTCGTAGCGACCATCGGTCTGCATCGCCTCGAGATCCTTGAGACGTTTGATCGACTTTTGGACCGTTTGGAAGTTAGTAAGCAAACCTCCGAGCCATCGTTGGTTTACGTAGTACTGGCTGCACTTTTCAGACTCTTCGCGGATTGCATCCTGGGCTTGTCTTTTCGTGCCGACGAACAGCACTGTCTTACCTTTATCTTCGGCGATCAGGTTCGTTACAAAACTGATTGCCTCGCGAAACATTCGCTGAGTTTTTTGCAGGTCAATAATGTAAATGCCATTGCGTTCACCAAAGATGTATTCCTTCATCTTTGGGTTCCAACGCCTTACCTGGTGACCGAAGTGAACACCGGCCTCCAGCAATTCTTTCATCGTTACCGAAACCAAACTACTTTCTCCTTTGTTAATTGGTTTAATGTACTCGCCGCAGTCCCTGGACTTTCCCAATAGAAAGCAACCAATTGGGCCACGACAATGGAATCAGACTTCGAAACAAAATTCGAAATCGGGACTTACCGCTTGGAAAACTGAAAGCGCTTCCGAGCACCCTTTTGTCCGTACTTTTTGCGTTCTTTGATTCTCGGATCGCGTGTGATCAAGCCAGCATGTTTGAGTGTTGGCCGTAAGTCTGCGTTGTACTCGAGCAGTGCTCTCGTAATGCCGTGACGGATGGCGCCTGCCTGTCCGGCTGGTCCACCGCCGGCAACGTTGATGTAAAGATCGAATTTATTAGTCGTCTCAGTGAGTTGCAGAGGCTGACGAATGATCATTCGCAAGGTCTCGTTCGGAAAGTATCTATCGAACGGTTTGCGGTTGACTTGAACTTCTCCAGCGCCGGGTCGCAGATAAACTCTGGCCGTCGATGTTTTACGCCGCCCGGTTCCGTAATACTGAATATCAGCCACTGTCTTTCCTCTTATCTTTTTGAATTCTTATTTTGAGTTTGTGCGGAGAGCGAGTTCGCGAGTTTGTGGGCGCTGGGCGGAGTGTGGATGGTCGGCATCCGCGTAAACCTTAAGTTTCTTCGCCATCGCTTTGCCGAGTTTAGTTTTCGGCAGCATCCCTCTGATCGCGAGTTCGAGAACCTTCTCAGGTTTGGTCGCAATCATTTCGCGCGCGGTCACTTCCCGCAACCCGCCAGGGTAACGGGTGTGATGACGATAGAGCTTCTGGTCTACCTTATTACCCTTCAAAACGGCCTTTCGAGCATTGATCACGACCACGTGATCGCCGACATCCATAAATGGAGTCCACTGCGGATTTCGCTTGCCACTCAAAATTGAAGCAACTTCAGACGCAAGATGACCGACTGTCTGGCCACTGGCGTCTATAACGTACCATTTGCGATTTCCAGCAAGGTCTTTACCGCTGGGGAAGTATGTCGACATAGTTAACTATCTCTATTTTCAGCGAATAAAACGCGAACGGTTAGAATACCGAAGCGCTCAAAATGTTGTCAAGTTGAGCAGGTAAAAACCGGGCTCCGGAGCAATTATCAAATCTCAATTCTTAATTCTCAATTATCAAGTCTCAATCCTTAATTCTCAATTATTCGAAGCCGCCATCATTCGCAATGAAGAATTCGAAGCCGCAAATAAAAAGCCCCCAGCCTTACGCTGAGGGCCTTTTGTTAAGTTTTCAATGAAAATTACGGATTATCGGGAGTCTTGGTCGGCGTTTGGGTGCCGCTGTCATTCCTCTTAAGTTTTGGCGGACCCTGCTGAGTCTCTGCCGGCTTTTGATCACCATCCGTTGTCGTTGTCGACGTCGTCGAGGTGTCGTCTGGAGTTGGCGAACGTCGCTTCAGAGTTGGCCGGTCAGGCGCGTTGCCATTATCGCTGCCCTGAATAACGCCGCTTGCAGCTGCTCGAGCATTAGATAACTTCAACAATCGACCTTTAACACGCTGAAATTCCGAACTGCTGATCACATACTCTTCATGTTCCGGAAAGCGGGCGGCAAGTGCGAGCGCCGATGCCCGGCGGTCTGGCGGAGCAGGATGCGTGGCGAAGGCGCGGGCAATGAATCCGGGCTTTTTCTTGTTTTTGGCTTCCAGCTTTTCGAACATTGTTGCCATTGCGCCTGGATCATAACCGGCTGCATACATGTATTGGACACCTAGTTTATCGGCTTCTTCTTCGGCGGCGCGGCTGAACTTCATGAAAATACCAAGCAGCCCGATACCAGCCGTGTTCTGATAAATCATTCCCGGGATGCCGCCGAGGAAGATTGAGCCGCCGATCGCTGCATACTCAAGCAAGGTAGCTTTGGTTTGGTTCTCAACCGCATGACGCGCAGCTACGTGTGCAATCTCGTGAGCCATCACGCCGGCCAGCTCTGCCTCGTTGTCAGCAGCCAGCAAAAGTCCCTTGTTTACGTAGAAAAACCCTCCCGGCAAAGCAAAAGCATTTACTTCGTCAGAGTCGATTACCTTAATCGTGAAAGGAACTTTCGCGTCAGAGTGGAGCACGATGTTCTGTCCAACGCGGTTGACGTATTCAGTGATGAGTGGGTCCTCAATAAATTTAGCCTGCCGATCGACTTCAGCAGCAGCCTCGCGACCCTGGCGGACTTCCTTCTCCGTTGACCCGCTCATTTTCGCGATGAGCCCAGTATTGATGTTCCTCTTTCCGATCATTGCCGGATCTTCGTTGGTGGCAAGAGGCTTGTTCGATCTGGGAACGGAAGCAGTTGCCGTCGCAGGCTGTGGCTTTTTGGCCTCGGCCTGCTGAGCATCGACCGCTTTGGTCTCAGTTTGAGTGGTCTTGGCCTTTGAAGTTTGATCGGTAGAATTAGTGCTGGTCTGCGCAACCGCTACAATCGAACTGGCCAACAGCGAAATGGCTAAAAATAAGGCGCTGATGGAGCGGGAGAAGAAGTTCATTTTTTAAAACCTCCAGGTAACTTCAAACGTGGCCGGACCGCATGAACTTAAATGTGTCAATTTATTAAAGCGTTGCAGACCCAAAACTACCGAGAATCGACGTGACCTGAGGGTTAGGTGTTTCTGTGTCGCTTTTCGCTTATTTCAGGGGCGCAGTCTATGATGCAACGGCTCGTTGACTGGTTGCGCGAACTGCCTTAACTACTTTAGTCGGGAAGGGTTTTCGGAGCCTGTCGCTCGAACCTGACATCGATGTCGCCACTATAGCCGTACCAGGTTAAGTAGTAAACAGAAACGGCGTCGGTTTCCCAAGAATTCTCAGGCGTTTTTCGGTTGCCGTGACCGTCACTTCGATGCGCGAACCGAACAACCAGACTGAAACTATCAAGTGCTATTCACTCCCTAGGATGAAGCACCCAACGAATGTAGCAATAATCGGAGCGGGCCGGCTGGGAACAGCGCTCGCCATCGCTCTTTCGAAGCAAAACTATGTCGTGAGCGCAGTGGTATCGCGCACACTCAAGAGCGCAAAACGCACCGCTCGGATGCTTCCGACGCCTGCTACGGCTCTCGACGTGACCCAATTGAGTTCGTTAACTGTCCCAGAGTTGCTTCTCATAACGACGCCGGATGATCAGATTAAGGTGGTGGCCCAGGCTTTGGAATCGTTGCCGCTAGCAAAACGCAAAAAGCCAGTGGCCCTGCATACGAGCGGGGCGTTGTCGTCCACGGTGCTTTCAACTCTAGCCAAACGGGGCTGGGAGGTTGGCTCTCTTCATCCGCTGCTTTCCATTAGTGACTTAAAAGGCGAGGTGGGCTTTGCTGGCGCTTACTGGTGCATCGAGGGCCAACCGCTGGCCCGACAGCGCGCAAAGGCACTGGTACGTAGTCTAAAAGGAAATAGCTTTTCGATAGGACTGAAGTATAAGGCTCTTTATCACGCGTCAGCCGTCATGAGTTCCGGTAGTGTCATTGCGCTTTTTGATGCGGCCATTGAGATGCTGACAGCTTGTGGTCTACCGAGGGGCGAGGCAAAAGAAGTTTTGATGCCGTTGCTTGAGAGCACTGTCAGAAGTTTGGACGACAAAGAGCCTGCCGCGGCGCTTACTGGTCCATTTGCTCGAGGTGATTTTGAAACCATTAAGCTTCACCTGGACGCACTCCGTTCGGTTCATAAACGAGAGATAGAAGCTCTCTATCGCAGCCTCGGAAAACGGTCGCTTGAATTGGCACAGGTACGTGGTTTGGATACCAGGAAGGTTAAGAAGATCAGAAGGATTATTCGTTGATCCTTGGAGTGCGCCGGCCTGGCGGCGCTTTTTAAGGCTCTC
>DATIBX010000817.1:0-2568 GCA_035457105.1 Pyrinomonadaceae bacterium | reverse complement strand
TGTGGCCGCCCCATTTGTTTATTCTTGCGCGTGTTACCCGGGCGGGAAATTCAGACCACCCGGAAGCTGGGGTTCGGCGGCGGGCTCTGACTCATCCAACTGGGCCAACACATCATCGTAGATCTTAATCTGCCCGTCTTTCTTCATTCGTTGCTGTACGCCGGCAACGTAATCTTCAAACACCTGATCTTGAAGTTCGCTCATCATCGACTGCTTTAACGTATCGCTCTGTGAAGCGAACGCACTCTGATCGGCGTCCTGTTTCCTCGTAACACCAACCACCACCCACTTGTCGGCAACTTTGATCGGCGTCTTGCTGAACTCGCCCGGTTTCAAACTGTAGATCAGATCATCGAGCGCTGCGCTCGACCCGGCTTTTCCGAGTGACCCGCCGAGTTTATAACCCTCTTCAAGACCGGCATCGTATCCTTCCTTCTCACCCGCAGCCTTGATGCCGTCGGCTCCGGTAATGCGTGCTACCAGATCCTTGGCTCTTTGCTCGAGTTGCTCTTTCGACCGCTGCTCTTTGATTGCATCGGCGACTTTCGTCTTCACTTCATCGAATTCAGGGATTCGCGGGTCCTTTTTCTCGAGCAGCATTGGAATAGCAAATCCGTTTTTAACACCAGTCGCCGGACCAACATCGTTGGGATTGTTGAGTTGCTCGAGTGTCTGCTCAAACTGCTGATTACTACCGATGTCGGGCACGTCGTCGCCCGGCTTCACAAAAGCAGTTTCGCGAACCATCTCACCGGGAGTCATGTTGGCCTCGGCAGCCAATTCCTGCGCGACCTTCTGCGGGTCCTTCGTCTCCTTTAAACGTGTCGCTGCCTTCTGCGCAATCTTAAACGCGGCATCGAACCCGCGACGGTTGCGCGCAGAAACTAACAACTCATTCTTCGCTTCTTCGAAGGTTTTCTGTACAGGCTCTCCGCGACGCAGAATATAAAAGTCACCGTTGTAGCGAATCGGGACATCTGTAACGTCACCCGGCTTCATGTGCACAGCTCGATCGTAGAGAGCGTGAGGCTTTTTGTCGTTGGCCTTGAAAGGCTTGGCCAGGAAACCGTTGTTTCGTGCCGTGGTTGGATCTTCAGAGTTACCTCTCGCAGCTTCCGCAAACGCTTCTTCAGTAGCCTGTCCAGTGGTCCCACGCAACCGTGTAATCAAGTCCTTCGCCTTCTGCTCAACTTGTGGGTCCAGATCCTTTCGCGCCACTCTCAAAACGATCTGCTGAATCTTCACGCCCGCTTCCTTGAATTCAGGCTTGAGTCCATCAAATTCCTTCTTCAGCTCCTCGTCAGGAATGGCGAGCTTGGAACCAACTTTTTCAGTATTTATGAAAACGTAGCGCACCTTTCTCTGCGGCTCGAGATAACGGTAATCGGTCTTGTGACTCTCGAAATAGCTGCGCAAATCTTCATCACTCGGCTGAATCTTTTCAGCCAGCTTTTCTGTTGTAAGGGCGACGTAGCTCACGTCGAATGACGAGTTCCGGCGTTTGTATTCTTCTTCGACCTCTGCGTCGGAAACGTTCACACTCGCAGTTACAAATGCACGCAGTTTCTCCGCTGCAATCTCATCTCGAATCTCATTTTCAAACTTTTCGATGTCGCCGTAACGCTGGCCCACTGATTCTTTGTATCTCTCAAACCCGATGAACTGTCCTGACGCATCCGAAAACTGTTTTCGAATTTTGTCGCGCAGCTCTTCGTCGCTCGCTGCGAGTCCCAACCTGGCTGCTTCCTGCGAAATCACATGCTTGCTGATCAAGCCGTCGAGAAAGCGCTTGTTGCCGCCGAGTTGGGCCAGGCTCACGCGGCCGCCAAACATCTGTGCGTAGTTCTCTCGAATCCTGGCTACATCGGCGATAGTGATTTTGGCGGAGCCGACTTTCGCGACGACTTCAGTATTTCGGGTGGGGTCGAGTTTGCTGACCGATCGTCCGGGCGCCGCATAGAAAAATACCAAGCTGACTGCCAGCAGGATGGCGAATAGAAGAATTACGATATTTTTTGTGTGTTTTAGGCGCGATAGTTGTTTGAGCATTGTTTATTACCTTTCAGAAACCGCGAATTGTAAGGGAGAAACACGGAAAGTTCAAAGCATTCAGACCGCTCGTTTGCCCCATCTCCTACCTAATGCTATTTTATTTTTCTTCATGGACCCAGTGAGCGGCTCAAACTGGTTGTGGCTAGGATTCAGTGTCTTCATCATCGCCATGCTGAGCCTCGATCTTGGTCTATTCAACCGTCGAGCTCACACAATCACGTACAAGGAAGCCTGGATCTGGAGCGCCGTTTGGGTGACGCTCGCCATGATCTTTGCCGGGCTCGTCTTCTTTTATCAGGGCAGAGACTCAGGTTTCCGGTTTCTGACTGGCTACGTCATCGAATTATCGCTGTCTGTCGATAATCTATTCGTCTTCCTGCTGATCTTTTCGTATTTCAAGGTTCCGGCGAAGTTCCAGCACCGCGTGCTCTTCTGGGGTGTGATGGGCGCTTTGGTAATGCGTCTGACGATGATTTTTATCGGCGCCGCCCTGATCAACCGTTTCCACTGGATTAT